>URSW01000034.1 GCA_900550625.1 uncultured Eubacteriales bacterium | reverse complement strand
ATGTTCTGCTGTATGCCGGGCAGATCAAGGAGGCGCTGGAGGCGGGGATGGCGGATATCGTCGCCCATCCGGACCTGTTCATGTACAGCCGCGCGCAGTGGAGCGACGCCTGTGAACAGGCCGCGCAGATGATCTGCGATGCGGCGCTGGCAGCGGATGTGCCTCTTGAGGTGAACATGGGCGGCATCAAGCGCGGCATGCGCACCATCGGCAGACAGACCCGCCTGGTCTACCCATATCGGCGCTTCTGGGAAGTGGCGGCCCGCAAAGGCAATAAGGTCATCTATGGGCTGGACGCCCATGATCCCCAGGAATATCTGAAGAAGGAACAATATGATATCGTGGATGAAGTCATCGCGGGATTGGACCTGCATTTCGTCGATGCGCTGACATTCAGCCACAAGCTGTGAAAAGGTGCCTGGATGGCATCTTTTTTGCGTCATTGAGCGGGCAGGGGAAACATGGTAAAATATAGAAAATCGAACAGCTGAAAGGGGAAACGGAAATGAGAAACAAAAAGACGGCTGGCATCGCGGTCATCGCGGCGGGATCGGCTCCGGTCATCAGCTTGCCGCTTCTGTCGTACACGTTCGTTACGAATATCGGCAGAGACGAATTCTCCTTTGCCGCGATGACTGCCGCCTTCGTTTCGAGGCAGTCGTTCATCGTCTCGATTATTATGAGATCGGCACGGTCGGCGGCGGCGCGCACGTTTGACGCAAAAATCGAGACCGCCTCCTCAAACGAAAGATCGCCGAGCGGCTCGAGCATCCGCCCGGTAGGACCGATGTCGAGCGCGATATACGCTTCGCTTCCGCCGACCGCGTTTTCGGCACAATCGAGCGCGGCGGAGATAAGCTCCGCATAGTTTTCGTATTTGTCGCGGTTCACGCCGAACGTGTTCGTCGTTATTATATTGCTCCCGGCTTCGATGTACGCGCGGTGAACTCCCGTCACCTCGTCGGGGTGCGTGATGTTCCATATTTCCGGGGCTTCGCCGCTTTTCAGCCCCATCCCCTGGAGCACGGTTCCGAATCCCCCGTCAAAATAAAGCCGCTTTGTACGCAGATCGCCTCTTAAATCCTTCATCCGATTTTCCTCCGTGCGGGCGCACACCGTCAGCGCGCGCCCGGATCCGATTTTCCCTTTATCGCCGTTACCGATTTCGACGGCGTCATCATCAGATTTTTCGCAAGTGTTATGTTCAGCCGCCGCGCCGCGTCAACGGACGCGAGTATCTGCGGCTGTATCTCAAGCGACAGATCGCCGTACCCGGGACTGAACCGCGCGCGTCCGCCGCACCCTTTGCAGATCTCGGCTTCGGCACCGTCGCACGCTGCCTCGGCAAACGCGGACGCGAGTGCGTCCGTGATGAAGTATTCCGCACCCGATATGACGGAAAGCCGGCTGAGAAGACGGTCAACTCCGTATCCGAGCGTTACGGCGAATACGAACGCTTCGCCGCATCCGCCGAGATTTTTGTACAGATCGCGGCTGTGTATCCCGCCGAATCCGAGATCGACGACCTCCTCGGCTGGGTACGACACCTCAAGAAGAACTCCCGAATAACGGCAGTCCAGCTCGGCGCGAAGCACCTTTTCACAGTGCGCCACGGTGTCGCTTGTGTATGTGCGCGATACCGACAGACGTGCCGCCGCCTCGTTTGCGTCGAGCATGAGCTTCTCTTCGGGAATCTCTCCGTAGAAATAAC
The DNA here is from genome assembly GCA_900550625.1 of uncultured Eubacteriales bacterium. GTDB lineage: Bacteria > Bacillota > Clostridia > Oscillospirales > CAG-272 > UMGS1312. The sequence goes on along the minus strand of URSW01000034.1, from coordinate 9,844 downwards.
CGAGCGCACTCATTTTACGATCTCCGAGAGATTTGCCTTGATCGCCGCCGCAACGTCCGGCTTGTTCATCGAGTACACATGAACTGCATTGATCCCGTTTGCGTACAGATCGATGATCTGCTCCGTCGCAAACGCGATCCCCGCCTGCTTCATCGCTGCGCTGTCGTCGCCGTAACGGTCCACGATCCGTATGAACCTCTGCGGAAGCGCCGATGACGAGATCGAACACAGTCGCTTTATCTGCGCGGCGCTTGTTACCGGCATAACTCCCGCAACTACGGGCACGTCGATCCCCGCACGGTAAAGCCGGTAAAGAAAATTATACAGAATATTGTTGTCGAAGAACATCTGCGTCGTCAGAAATTCGCATCCCGCATCGACCTTGCGTTGTATTCCCTCGATATCGTCGGCACTGTTCGCACTTTCCGGGTGCCCCTCGGGATAGCATGCGCCGCCGATGCAGAATCCGCCGAAATCCGCGATCTCCTTCATCAGCTCGCTTGCGTGGCGGTAGTGCGCACTCTCACGGTCAAATCCCGCCGGAATGTCCCCTCGCAGAGCGAGAATATTGCCGATCCCGTGCGAGCGCAGCTTTTCAAGCTCGCTCTCGATGCGCCCCCTGTTCGATGATACGCAGGTCAGATGCGCAAGAGCGGTAACGCCGAAGCCGTTCAGTGCTTCGCATATCGCGGTCGTATATTCGGACGTTCCGCCGCCCGCACCGTAGGTTACGCTCATGTAGCTCGGCTTCAGCTTTGCGATCTCGGCGGCAGCGCCCATAACGCTCTCGAATTTATCACTCGTTTTCGGAGGGAACACCTCAAACGACAGGCTCGGCGCATCGCCGCTTATTATTTCGGTTATCTTCATTTCCTGATACCGCTTCCGAACGGAAGCTCCTTTCGGTGGATCTGTGCGCCGCCGCGCGGCGTATATATGACAAAATGTAGCTTTTCAGATTTGAAAATCGCCGATCGCGGACGAATCGAGGAGATCGGCAATCGATACATGGTCGAGATAATCGCTGATTATCGTGTCGAGCTTCTCCCACATCGGCAGCGTGCGGCATTCTGCCGCGCGTTCGCATTTGTTCGGCTTGCAGTCGAGACACGACACCGGAGCGAGACTCCCCTCCGTAAGCCGAAGTATCTCGCCGACCGAGTATTCCGACGCATCGCGATTCAGACGGTATCCGCCGCCCTTGCCGCGCAGTCCGTCGATTATTCCCGCCTTTGATAAGACCCCGATAATGCTTTCAAGGTATTTTTCGGATATGTTCTGCTGCCGTGCGATCGTTTTCAGCGGGACAAATTCGTCCTTTGCATGACAGGCAAGCTCCGTCATAACGCGCAGCGCATATCTTCCTTTTGTAGAAACAAGCACCCTGAATCCCTCACTTTCGTTAAATCCTATTATATCACAATGTTAATAGGAAATCAAGAGAAAAGCATATGAAGAAACGCAAAAAAGAATCTCCGCGCAAATTGACGGAAAATACATCTCCGAGGGCAAAAAATCGCACAAAAATTTTTTTCGCAAAACGCAAAAAAATGCGTGGAAACTATTGCAATTCGCACTCAAACGTGATAAAATTAACTAAAATCGATAGCTTTATAGAATAGCGGGAGAAGGCGCAAACCGACATCCCGCGATGCGGAAAATTTAAGCTTCCGAAGGATCAAAGAAGGGATGGCTTTCTTATGAAAACAGCAAACGTAAGCAAAAGACTGTTTGCCGCACTGCTTGCCGTGCTCATGTTTATAGGCATGCTGCCTTTCGGCGCGCTGAGCTTCACGGCACAGGCGGCGGACGCGGCAGCTTTGCAGTACCGTATGGTACATTTGGACTGCGGGCGCAAATATTTTTCGGTCGATTACATAAAAGGTGTGATCGATACAATGTATGAAAACGGCTTCAATCAGCTTGAATTAGCTTTCGGAAACGGCGGTCTGCGCTTTGTTCTTGACAACATGGATATTGTTGTCGATGGATCTACCCTTCATGACAGTGCCGCTGTCAAAGCTGCCATCAAGGAAGGAAACGAGAGCTTTTACAATGACCCGAACGGGAATTCCTTGAACGAGACGGAAATGAAGGAGATCATCTCCTATGCTCAAAGTAAAAAAATTGAGATAGTTCCGCTTCTCAACATGCCCGGACATATGGATGCGCTCCTTTCAAGCTCTCTGTTTTCACAGTATAAGCTGACGGGCTCGGAAGGCTCTCTCAACCTGAACAATTCGGATGCTGTTGGCTTCGGCAAGGCATTGCTCAAACTTTATGTCGATTGGTTTGCCTTAAACAGCACGACTAAATTTTTCAATTTCGGAGCCGATGAGTACGGACAGGGAATACGAAATCCTTATATTGAATCGGGTGTGGCAACGGTTACATATGATCAGCTTATCGCTTATATGAACGACTGCGCCGGAATTATCGAAGCTGAGAGCATGACCGCACGCTGCTTCAATGATTTTGTATGCTACAATAGACGCTCAGACTGCAATCTGTATAAGACTGTTCAGGTGTGCTATTGGTCTAATCAGTGGAACGGAAGCGAATACAATACTCCGGATGCTATTAAAAATGCCGGTTACAAGATGATAAATACCAATCAGAAGTGGTATTATGTTCCGAGCAAAGCCGACGAATACGGCAAGTCGACCGTTCTTTCCAACTTCAGTAAGTTTGATGTAACAAAGTATCAGAATATAAAGAGCGGATATAACTCGACAAGCACAACATACACCGAAATTCCGGTCGGCTCGACAAATGTCGGTGCGATGTTTGCGGTTTGGTGCGATGAGCCGAGCGTTGATGTAGCCCTTGCGGATGTTCAGGAGCTTATCGCGGCAATGGCGGACGCTAACCCGACATATTTTACCAAGAATACCACTCCTGCATTTTCCGTGGATTTTTCCGCAATAAATTATGTCGATTCGCAGTTTGTGATGAAACTCGGCGAATCATATGATCTCTCCGCAACGGATGAGGCGGAGTGGACCAGCTCAAACGATAAGGTCATATCGCTTTCCGCAAAAGCAAGAGCACTTTCCGCTGACGGAACAGCCGTTACCGCAAGTGCCGTCGGAGTCGGCACTGCCGAGCTTACCGCAACGAGCCTGTCGGATAGGACGCAGAGCAAGTCGATTTCCGTAACCGTTAATGAAACCGGTGTTCCCGACAAAATGATTACGGTTGTGGAGGGACAAACGGAAACCGTTACCATAACCGGAAAGAACCTCAGCGGAACGTACACGACGGATGATGAAACTGTCGCGACGGTAAAGGCTTCTTGCGAAAGCGTCGCAGGTGATACGATATCATATCAAGCTTCCGCAACGGCAAGTATTGGTGCATACAGTAATAATAGTGCGTCCAATCTGATAGACGGAAACACATCGTCATTCTATTGGTCTAACGGCGCACAAACAAAAGGTGCTTATGTACAGGTTGATCTTGGTGCGGCAATTCCGTTTGAAGCAGTTAGATTGACTTCGACTGACCATGCTTATGATATATGTACTAATGCTCAGGTAAAAGTCTCGCTTGACGGAAGCAGTTGGAAGGAGATCGGAAAATATACAGGCACGTTTACTCCCGAAGTTTTCAAATTAGAAGGCAATGTCGGCAAAGTACGCTACATAAAAATTGAAATAACCGAAGCAAAGAATAATTGGTGGCAGTTGGCGGAAATTGAATGGGGCAGTTATACGGACGGTACATTTATCAGAATGCCGGCAGCCGGAACCGTCACAACCGATCCGGTTGACAAAACCACACTCACCTTTACCGGAAAGAAAGCCGGAACAACCTTCGTTGTTATCGACGGCGTTAAATATATTATTACGGTAACGGAGGAGCAGCTTCAGGATGTTTTGCTTCCGATAAATCTTTGGATCACAAATACCGGAGTTGTTCCGACGGGGTGGAGCGACGGTACTCCCTCCGAGTTCACCTATACCGACGACGCCGGCAACCGACGTTCCACATATACACTCAAAGCTACTTACGGCGGTGTTTACAGCGAAAACGGTATTGAGCTGAGCGGCATCCTTCCGTCTCCGGACGGCAAGGCAACAAGCTGGGACGGCAAAACATACGACGTAACTTATTGGAAAAGCGCTTATCACTCGGCGGATGTTTCTCAGTCAACCGACGGCTGGACTAACAATTCACATAAAGGAATTCAATTTACATATATCCGCTATTGGGATCACAGCTGGGCTTATTCCGCGGACGGCATCGAATGGGTGAATATTTCCGATGTGAGCGCCGCTGCCGACAATCCCGCAAAAAACCAGGTGAATATCTGGTATCGTCAGAAAACCGAGATAACCGATGAGGTCCGTACCGAAATCGTTGACTGGGGCCCGATTACTTACCGCGCAAATCAGTGCCTGCTTGATTTTGCCGTCAAGTATGAAACCGGTGACCGTACTCCGGATTCGTTCCCGGTTTCCGGGAAAACGGTGGGCTTTGACTGCCCGACCAATCAGAGCGTTCCTCTCGGCAACGGTTATATCGTAGAGGATACCGACGGTACATACTACCGCACTGTTTACGGAATTGCCGGTGTTGAGACTTCCGAATACGAAGTCTACATGATAACCGTTACTCCGAGCAGCGACAGTCACACGACGTATATTACCAAAGGTTCTGTTCCGAGCAGCTACATCTACGGCGGCACCGAGAAGATCGCGTGGGCTAAGACGGAAAACGATGCGGAAAATTCCGATCTTGCCGCGCTCTCCGGTATAACATACGGCGGAGAGCCTTTCCTTGAAAGTGTAAAGATTTATCAGTACCAGGGTCTGCTTGTCACCTATTATGTCCGTGCGAAAGCAACCCCCGATTCGCTTGCGGTTCACTACATTGAGCGCAGCGGCAATACGGAGACTGAATTTTACGGCTATAACATTTCCGTAAGCTCGGGCACCGTGTTTGATGCGGGGTTTGCAAAGGCGAACGATAATCCTGCAGATTATGGCTTAATAAACAATACTGTAACAAACATTAACGGAAAAACTCAGACCGTAAACGGCGATCTTAAGGAGATTCCGGAGATTGCGGCGCAGTACAGATATACAACCTTTAAGCTTGTAGAGGTAAATCGCGACAGTACGGGAAAAGAGGTATTCCTTTACTACACATTTGACAACGAAGCAACGTTTGTTATCGACTTTGGATTGCCTCTTACGGTTTCTCTGACAGATATTAATCAGAGTCTGTCAGATGTTGAGGTTACCGATATTGCGATAAAAGGTGCCGTGCATGGCAAAAGCACCTTCGATATCTCTGCCAAGACATTTACCTATACCCTTACCGAAATGCTTGACGAAATCGAAATACTTACGGTAAATATAACAGGAAAAAGAAACGGGCAAACCGGCACCGCCGGATTTAAGATCTCGATTATCCCCGCGTCGATCGTTTACTACGAGGATAATGACAGCTTTATCACATTCGATGAAAAATGGGAGAAATTAGGCGCAGACGACGTCGCGGCTGTTCAGGCGGTTCGGAAGCTCGGCAATACAAGTACCGTTTACGGCTACGACGATGCTTATGCGAACAACAGCAGCACGTACTCGAACGGCGGCGTGCATAAGGTTACGCTCACAACCGGCGAGTACGCAACCGCAACATTCAGCTTCAAGGGCACGGGCTTTGATCTCATAAACCTTACGGGATCGACGACCGGAACACTTGTTGTTTCGATCACCAATGCTAACGGTTATTCGAGAAACATTCTCGTAGATACCTACTACGGACATACAAAGGATGAAACCGGAAAGTGGATTGTTGATTTCGATGCCGTCGGTGCACTGCATCAGATTCCGGGAGTCAAGGTCGATAATCTTCCGTACGGTGAGTACACCGTCGAGATTACGGCAACCTACAATTCTTTCTTTGATCATCAGAATAGAGGTAACTATGAGCTCTACATCGACGCGGTTCGCATTTACAATCCGCTCGGTGACATCGGAAACACCTACTACGCTCAGGACGGCGAAGGCTGGCCGAGGTTTGAGGAACTCCGTGATCTGGTGATCAGTGCCGGTAAAATCGAGTCTGATAAGGATACTCCCGGCGTCATCTTCATCGACGGTGACAGTGCAAACGGAGATATTGACAATTACAATATATACGGACCGAAGAACGAGCTTTACCTCGCAAAGGGTCATGCGATCGCGTTTTACGTAAACGCTGATGATAACGTAAGCAAGATCGAGCTTGCACTTAGCAGTGCAAACGGCAGGGAAGTTACCGTTTCAATGCCCGATGCAGCAACCGGACAGATTGTAACTCGCACGATAACTTCTTCGACCGATCTCTATTACGCGATTCCGACGAGCGGACATGTGATCGTGACGAATACGGGATCCGACGATGCGATTCTCTCGATCATGAACATAAAGACGACGTATAAGAGCGATCCGAACGGTGCTTCGACACGGGCTCTCTTTGCCGTGAACAGAGCAATTGCCGATAAGGCAGTGGCTAAGCTTAACGCAATTCTTAACGCTCCCGAAGTATTTACGCCCGAGTACATGGCAGTCAGTGTAAACAGAAGCAGCGTAAGAGAAGGCGGATATGTGACCGTCACGGTCAAGACCTCCGCGGACGTCGCGGCAGTAACCGTCAACGGAATCGCAATGCGCAGAATGCTTACCGTGCGCGGAGAACGTTTGGCTTGGACGGCTGACGTTAGGGCATCGAAGGTCGGCGAACTCAGGCTTGATGTTGTTGCGGCAAACGCAGACGGAATTGCATCCGAAACGATCACCGAAACCGTAACCGTAACCGAAAAAATCGAGATTTCCGGTATCCTTGAGGATATTTTCAAGAAACTCTCCGATCGTTGGTTCAGATAAGGAAGGACGTGTTTTTATGAAAAAGATATACTCAAAACCCGAAATCATGTTTGACAGCTTTACGCTTACGACCAACATCGCCGCAGGATGCGGTAAAAAAATCGATACCCATGTAAACGGAGTCTGCGGGCTTGAGCTCCCCGGTGTAGGCAAGGCATTTCTCGATAATATCGCGGGATGCGAGGTGAAGTTCACCGAGAGCGATGAGTACTGCTATCATGTTCCGACAGAGGACAATAAGCTCTTCAACTCTTAAAATCTGATAAACTGTCCGCAAATCAAGGTTTGCGGACAGTTTGTTAATTGAAAGAATGACCGCCGGGGGCGGCTGCAGATACTTAACAATGCGGAGGACCGAGATGAAAGACGGAAAACAAAAGAATATCAGCCCCCGTTTGAGGATTGCAATTGCCGTGTCGGCGGCTGCGGCGCTTATTCTGATCACGGAGATTATTTCGCTTTTCGCCGGGAGAGAAGGCACCTCCGCGCCGGATTCGCAAATCGGCACGGGCGGCGTCTCGCAGACCGATTCGTCCGCCGATTCTGCGGATTATGCGGACATCACACTGGGCAGCACCGACGGTTCGAAAACGCCCGCACCCTCCGGGGATTCGTCCGATACCTCCGACAGCACGAAAACTCCGGACAGCGGTGAGAACGGCGGAAACGGGGACGACGCGCCCGCGCTTTCCGTCGATCTCGGGGACGGGATCGTCCTTACCGGAATAACTTCGGTCGACGGTGCGTTTGTCGAGGACGGAAGCGACGATAAGCTTGAAGGAGTCCTTGCCGTGACCGTGAAGAATACCGCCGAAAGGACGCTCCAATACGGGACACTCACCCTTCCCGGCGCAGACGGCGCACAGTTCACCGTGACCACTCTTGCACCGGGCAGAACGGCGCTGCTGCTTGAAGCCTCGCGCGCAAAATACACCGACGGGATAGACACGGACGGCGCGCGTATGACGCGGAGTGCGTTTTTCACAACGGAGCCGACGCTTAATTCCGATCGGATCGAGCTGAGCTGCGCCGACGGGGAGATACACATAAAAAACGTGTCGGGCGAGCGCCTCGACGCAACGGTCGTTCTGTATTACAAAAACGTCCGCGGCGACATGTTTTACGGCGGAATAACGTACAGGGTATCGGCTGATGTCAGTATAGATGCGGGTAAAAGCGTGTCGGTTTCGGCACCGCACTGCACCTCCGGTGCGACCGAAGCGGTTTTTGCGGGGATCGGCTGAGTGATTATCGAAAAGTATTACACTGTTGCGGACACTGCCGTGTGTATTGCCGCAGATGAAAAAATCATGTACGGAGACGACGGCGTGCTTGCACCGTTCGCGCTCGCGTCGGTGAGCGGCGGTGTCGTTCGGTATGAGTATGAAATATCGGACAGCCTTCCCGATCCGCGCGGCACGCCGACGGTGTCACGCCCGGATATCGCGGAATTCGGCGAGGGCGAGAACACGGTGCGTTACATAGGCGCGGTCGCGAACTCGCTCGACGGAGCGTATATCTGCACCCGCAAAGAAGGAAGTACGGTTCGCGTCACCGTAAAATCGTCATTCTGCTCCAAACTTTCGCCGTCCCTCATCCTGAATTCCGTCTCGGCGGAGCGGCTTGCAGTGAACGCGGGCGGAATCATATTCCATTCGGCGTATATCGGATTCCGAAACGAGGGAATACTGTTCACCGCGCCGTCGGGCACCGGAAAGTCCACACAGGCGGAGCTTTGGCGGGAATGGCGCGGAGCCGACGTGATAAACGGCGACCGTTCGATGATAAAAAGCACGGGCGGCATCTCGCGCGTGTGCTCACTTCCGTTTTCGGGAAGCTCGGGGATAAGCAAGAACGTAAATCTCCCGCTCAGAGCGATAGTTTATCTCGAACAGGCGCCGACCGTCACGCTCGAGCGGATTAGGGGCGCACAAGCCTTCTGCCGTATATGGGAGGGCTGCTGCGTCAACACATGGAACCGCGCGGAGCTTGAAAAAGCCTATTCGACAGCGGAGGCGATCACCGCGCAAACGCCCGTATACAGACTGAGGTGTACGCCGGACGAAAAGGCGGTCGATGCGCTTTACGGCGAGCTTTACGGAGCACGCTGACCGCGTTGTCGGCGTTTGCAGGTGACGCGCTTAGCAGACAGGGTGATGTCGCTTAACAGAAGGATGCCGCCGCTTTTACGCTTGACTGACACCGCCTCTTAATCCGAGAGAATATATGAGCCGAAACATGCGGCTTTGGAGAAAGGAAAAAACGATATGCCCGGATCGGAACCGTATTCCGCAACGTATTTTCATTCAAAAGGGAAAAAGCTCGGCCTGCCGATCGCGGGAAATTTCGAGATCACATCGCGCTGCAATTTTAATTGCCCGATGTGCTACGTCCATCGTCCGGACGCGGATTCGTCGGGCGAGCTGAGCGCTTCGCAGCTTCTTTCAATTGCGGAGGCGGCGCGCGACCGAGGAATGATATTCGCGCTTCTGACAGGCGGAGAGCCGTTTGTCCGCAGCGACTTTTTCGATATATACGACGGTATGAAAAAGCTCGGACTGCTGATCTCGATAAACTCAAACGGTTCGCTGATCAGGGGAGAGATCCTCGACCGACTCGCCGAGGATCCGCCGTGCAGAATTAATATAACGCTTTACGGCGGGAGCGAGGACACCTACTGCCGTATGTGCGGAAATTCCGCATTTGAGCGGGTGACGGAGAATATCCGCGAGATAAAGCGGCGCGGTATCGACGTAAGGCTGAACGTGTCGATCACGCCGCAGTCGGCTTCGCGCGGCAGCGGGCTCGGCGTCATACGCAGAAATTCTTCCAGAAACGGTTCCACGCCAAAGTTCGTCAGTGCCGAGCCAAAGAACACAGGGGAGAGGCGGCCCGCACGAACCTCGTCAAGATCAAACTCCCGGCCTGCACCGAGCAGTTCTACATCGTCGATCAGCTGCTGGTGG
>URSW01000033.1 GCA_900550625.1 uncultured Eubacteriales bacterium | reverse complement strand
CCGCGAGGTGTGCGTCACTGTCCGTCGTAAGCCTTTCCCCGTAACGCGGGGAGCGCGTCGCACCTACTCTCCGGAATGAATTTTTACGCCGGATTTCGGATTGAAGCTCGGGAGTGTTATTCGCGGCGCGCTTCGGATACGGCTTGCACCGTCCCGTATTCGCTTTGCCGAAGCCTTCGCAGTTACTTCTCTCCGTCATTGCCTTTTTAATTGTATCGCCGGCAGAAGCGTCTGCCGGGAAAACGTTTTTTCTCTGCGGAGGTTTTCTCCCGCAGAGAAAAACTTTATCAGTAGCTCGTTATGAGCATTTCGCCGTAAGTGGGATAGGGCCAATATTCGCGCGAGGTTACGGTCTCGAGCGCGTCTCCGTCGATGCGGAGCGCGTTCATCGCCGGGAGAACGTGATCCTTGAAGTACACGGCTTCCTCGGTCGTGTCGCCGCAGCTCTTAGCCTTCATGAGCTCATCCTCAAGCTCCTCAGCCTTTGTGAGCATGTCAGAGGTAAGATCGGAAATGCGGAGCGAGGTCTTTTCCTCATATCCGACAGCTGCTGCGGGGTTCATGGTCTTCTTTGTCACTGCCGCGGATGCGAGCGAGGACGAATACTCGGACGCTGCGGGAAGAATTTCGCGGCGCGCCATGTCGAGCATCGTGTTTGCCTCAATGCTGAGCACCTTGCAGTAGTTCTCAAGGAGAATTTCGTAGCGTGCCTCGATCTCCTCTTTCGTGAATACCTTGTGAGTTTGGAAGAGAGAAACGCTCTTTTCGGAGATAAACGCGGGGAGCGCGTCGGGAGTGGTTCTGAGGTTTGCAAGTCCGCGGCGCGCCGCCTCCTCGAGCCATTCGTCATCGTATCCGTTGCCGTTGAAGATTATGCGCTTGTGCTCGCGTATCGTTTTCTTTATAAGCTCGTGCAGAGCCGAATTGAAGTCCGCGGCTTCCTCAAGCTCGTCCGCAAACTGACGGAGCTCCTCTGCGACTGCGGTGTTCAGCATGACGTTGGGACCGGAAATGGACAGCGCCGAGCCGGGCATACGGAATTCGAACTTGTTTCCGGTGAACGCGAACGGGGAGGTGCGGTTGCGGTCCGTGGTGTCCTTCGCAAATCTCGGCAGAACGTGAACGCCGACCTTCATGACATCCTTTTCCTTGGTGTCGTAAGGCTCGTCCTTCTCGATCGCCTCGAGGATTCCTTCAAGCTCTTCGCCGACGAACATCGAAACGACGGCGGGCGGCGCCTCGTTCGCACCGAGACGGTGATCGTTTCCGGCAGTCGCAACGGATACGCGGAGCAGCTCCTGATAATCATCGACCGCCTTGATCACGGCGACGAGGAACAGAAGGAACTGCGCGTTCTCGTGGGGAGTGTCGCCGGGCTCGAGCAGGTTTACTCCGGTGTTTGTTGAGATCGACCAGTTGTTGTGCTTTCCGGAGCCGTTGACCCCCGCGAAGGGCTTTTCGTGAATCAGGCATGCAAGACCGTGACGCTTTGCGACCTTCTGCATGACCTCCATCGTGAGCTGGTTGTGATCCGTCGCTATGTTTGTGGTGGAGAAGATCGGCGCAAGCTCATGCTGTGCAGGCGCGACCTCGTTGTGCTCGGTCTTTGAGTATATGCCGAGCTTCCAAAGCTCTTCGTCGAGGTCAGCCATGTATTCGGCTACCTTGGGCTTGATCGAGCCGAAATAGTGGTCGTCGAGCTCCTGACCCTTCGGAGGCTTCGCGCCGAAAAGCGTGCGTCCGGTGTATACGAGATCGGGACGGCGGTCGAACAGCTCCTTTTCAATAAGGAAATATTCCTGCTCGGAGCCGACGGTCGTCTTTACCGAGGTGACATCCTCATTTCCGAAAAGGCGGAGAACTCGCACTGCCTGACGGCTGATCGCCTCCATAGAGCGGAGCAGAGGAGTCTTTTTATCAAGCGCCTCGCCGCCGTAGGAGCAGAACGCGGTCGGAATGCAGAGGGTCTTGTCTTTTATGAAAGCGTAGGACGTCGGGTCCCATGCGGTGTATCCGCGCGCCTCGAACGTGGCGCGGAGTCCGCCGGAGGGGAAGGACGATGCGTCCGGCTCGCCGCGGACAAGCTCCTTGCCGGAGAATTCCATGATCACGCGGCCGTCGCCTGCGGGCGAAATAAAGCTGTCGTGCTTTTCTGCGGTCACGCCGGTCATCGGCTGAAACCAATGAGTGAAGTGGGTGGCGCCCTTCTCGATTGCCCAATCCTTCATTGCGTTGGCTACGACCGTCGCCACATTTATGTCAAGGCGGCGACCGTCTCTGATCGTTTTCTGCATTGCCTTGTAGGTCTCTTTGGGTAGACGCTCCTTCATGACATGATCGTTGAATACCATGCTGCCGAAGATTTCGGTTACTGTGCTCATCGGTTTATCCTCGCTCTTTTCGGAGAGCTTCCTTTCTTCGTGTTTGCCCCCGTCTTACAAAGGGGCTGCGGAAAAGCAAAAAGGCACCGCGGGATAACCATGATCCTGCGGCGCCTTTGCCGTTTTCATGGCGATATTATACCGCGCATTTTTCGCCGTGTCAAGCACTTTTTGAAATTTTGTCGAAAAAATCTGTCCGATTACGAAGCTTTTACCCTCTTTTCTTTTGTGCAAATGTTGCAATTTGCAGGATTTGTCTGTCCAACTTGCATTTTTCTCTTGACATTCCCGCAAATGTGCTATATAATGTCAAGGAACAAAGACGTTCGTCAGGCGGAGGGCAAAACCTCGGCTTCGTGACGGGCGCTTTTTCTTTTTTATTAAAACCGTGCCCGGATACAAAACACACCGAGCGGCGCGCTTTGATGATGCACGGCAAAAAGGACGACAGACTGAAAGGAAAGAGCGATATGCTGAAGAGAGAAGGAGAAGTACGTATACCGTCGGGATGCGCGATCGCGGGAGTGTTCGCACGCGACGGCAGAAATATCTGCGGAGATACGATCGTCCGCTCGATGACGACGATGCACGACCGCTCGAACGGACTCGGCGGAGGCTTTGCGGGCTACGGAATATATCCGCAGTACAAGGATCTCTATGCGTTTCACGTTTTTTACGACGGCATGAGCTGCCGCGAGGAGACCGAGAGATACCTCGATAAAATGTTCGAAGTCGTGAACCTTTCGCGTATTCCGATAAGAAAATCCCCGAAAATAACGAACGAGCCGCTGATATGGCGTTATTTCGTCGCGCCGCATCACAACAGACTTGCCGACAGTCAGCTTGACGAGAAGGAGTACGTTGCTCGCGCGGTGATAAAAATAAATACCGAATTCAAGGGAAGCTACATATTCTCATGCGGCAAAAACATGGGTGTATTCAAGGCAGTCGGATTTCCCGAGGATGTCGGCGAATACTACCGCCTCGACGAGTATGAGGGCTACAGCTGGACCGCCCACGGAAGATATCCGACGAATACCCCCGGCTGGGGGGGCGGCGCGCATCCGTTTTCGCTGCTCGATTATTCGGTTGTGCATAACGGCGAGATATCCTCCTACGACGCGAACCGCAGATTTATAGAAATGTACGGATACAAGTGCAGCCTTCTCACCGATACGGAGGTCATCGCGTACATTTTCGATTACCTTATAAGAAGGAAGGGCTTCACTCCGGCGGAGGCATCGACGATCGTCGCCGCGCCGTTCTGGAGCACGATCGAGAAGCAGGACGAAGCGAGACGGCGCGAGCTTGAGTACCTCAGATGTCAGTATTCGAGCCTGCTCATTACGGGTCCCTTTTCGATCCTCGTCGGATACGAGGGCGGAATGCTTGCGCTCAACGACCGTCTGAAGCTGCGTTCGATGGTCGCCGCCGAAAAGGGAAAGACGACGTATTTCGCAAGCGAGGAATGCGCAATCAGAATGATGGAACCGGATGTTGACCGGATCTGGTCGCCGAAGGGCGGCGAGGCGGTTATCGTCGAGCTTGAAGGGAAGTGATACCGTGGGTGTAAATTACATATATCCGGAATTTGAGGTCGTCCGCGATCAGAACAGGTGCATCGCCTGCCGCGTCTGCGAGAGGCAGTGCGCGAACGAGGTTCATTCCTTTGATGCCGAGGGCGGGGTAATGATAAGCGACAGCTCGAAGTGCGTCGATTGCCAAAGATGCGTTTCGCTTTGCCCGAGCCGCGCGCTGAAGATCGAGAAAAGCACAAACACCTTCCGCGAAAACGCAAACTGGAGCTCGCAGCTCATGAAAGAGGTGTATCTTCAGGCACAGAGCGGAGGAGTTCTCCTTTCGTCCATGGGAAATCCCGCACCGCTGCCGGTGTATTGGGACAAGATACTGATCAACGCATCCCAGGTTACAAATCCCCCGATAGACCCGCTCCGCGAGCCTATGGAAACGAGAGTGTTCCTCGGCGCGAAGCCGGAGAACATACAGCGCGACGCCTCCGGACACCTTGTCAATACGCTTCCGCCGCAGCTCGAGCTTGAGCTGCCGATAATGTTTTCCGCGATGTCCTACGGCTCGATCAGCTATAACGCACACGCAAGTCTTGCACGCGCGGCGGAGAAAATGGGCACCTTCTACAATACGGGCGAGGGCGGACTTCATGAGGATTTCTACCGCTACGGAGACCACACGATCGTACAGGTCGCCTCCGGACGCTTCGGCGTGTACCGCGACTACCTCGAGGCGGGCGCGGCGATCGAGATCAAAATGGGTCAGGGCGCAAAGCCCGGAATCGGCGGACATCTGCCGGGCGCAAAGGTAGGTCCCGACGTGTCCAAAACGAGAATGATCCCCGAGGGCTCGGATGCGATAAGCCCCGCGCCTCACCACGATATATATTCGATCGAGGACCTCAGACAGCTTGTGTTCTCGCTCAAGGAAGCAACCGAATACAAAAAGCCCGTGATTGTCAAGGTTGCGGCGGTGAATAATATCGCGGCGATCGCATCGGGAATCGCGCGCAGCGGCGCGGACATCATTGCGATCGACGGCTTCCGAGGCGGAACGGGCGCCGCACCCACGAGAATACGAGACAATGTTGGAATCCCCGTGGAGCTTGCACTGGCGGCGGTCGATTCCCGCCTCAGGGACGAGGGCATACGCGGAAACGTGTCGATCGTTGTCGGGGGCAGCATACGCTCCTCCGCCGACGTGGTAAAGGCGATCGCGCTCGGCGCAGACGCCGTATACATCGCAACGGGAGCGCTTCTCGCGCTCGGCTGCCACCTCTGCCGCACCTGCCAGACGGGCAGATGCAATTGGGGAATCGCCACGCAGCGTCCCGACCTCGTGAAGAGACTGAATCCCGAGATCGGAGCCGAGCGGCTCTGCAATCTGCTCACCGCATGGAATCACGAGATCAAGGAGCTGATGGGCGGCATGGGCATAAACTCGATCGAAGCGCTCCGCGGTAACAGGCTCATGCTCCGCGGTGTCGGAATCAACGAAACCGAGCTCAGAATACTCGGAATCGCTCACGCCGGAGAATAACGGCGGAATAAATGTAACGGAGAAAGATTATGAAGCGCGTTTATGTGAATGAGGAATGGTGTCTCGGATGCCGTCTGTGCGAATATAACTGCGCGTTCGCAAAGAGCGGCATGAGCGATATTGTAAAAGCGCTCCGCGGCAAAAAGATATTCCCGCGGATAAGAGTGAGGGAATCCGACGGCCTAAACTTTGCCGTGTCGTGCCGCCACTGCGACGATCCGCTTTGCATGAAGGGATGCATAACGGGGGCGATCACGAAGACGGACGGCGTGGTCAGGATAGATAAAAACAAGTGCGTCGGATGCTTTACCTGTGTGCTTTCATGTCCTTACGGAGCCGTTATTCCGGACGGAGAGGGGCACGCCGCCGACAAATGCGAGCTTTGCACGCAGAGCACGACAAAAAAGCCCGCGTGCGTTGAAGGATGTCCGAACAGGGCTATTGTATTTGAGGAAAGGACGTGATATAATGTTTGAGTACGAATACGTTATCATCGGAAATTCGGCGGCGGGCGTCGGCGCGCTCGAGGGGATACGGAAGAACGACCGCACATCCTCCGCGGCGATAATCTCGTCGGAGACGCATCATACATATTCGCGCCCGCTGATCTCCTATCTTCTTCTCGGAAAGACCGACCGCGAAAGGATGAAGTACCGCGCCGACAGCTTCTACGAAGACAATTACGCGGATTTCTTCCCCGGCGAGACCGCCGTTTCGGTCGATCCCGACGCTCACACCGTGACCGCGGAGAGCGGAAAGGTATTTTCGTATAAAAAGCTGATCTGCGCGACGGGCTCATCGCCGTTTGTTCCGCCGTTTGCCGGACTTGATACGGTCGACAGAAAATTCACCTTCATGTCGCTCGACGATGCGGATTCTCTCGCCGCCTCAATCGGCGAAGGCACGCGCGTTCTTATCGTCGGAGCGGGACTGATCGGGTTGAAATGCGCCGAGGGCATCGCTGCGCGCGTGAAAAGTGTGACGGTCGTTGATCTCGCCCCCCGCGTGCTCTCGAGCATACTTACCGAGGATGCGGCAGAGACCGTCCGCGCGCATATAGAAAGTGCGGCTGACGTGAAATTTCACCTCGGCACGAGCGTTAAGGAGTTTCGAGGCGATACCGCGATCCTCGACGATGGGGAAGAGATCGGATTCGACGTGCTTGTGCTTGCGGTCGGGGTTCGCGCGAATACGTCACTGCTTGCGGCGGCAGGCGCAAAGACCGAACGCGGAATTTCGGTTGACCGCGGCATGAGAACGACGCTCCCCGACATTTACGCGGCGGGAGACGCCGTTCAGGGGTACGATTCGTCCGTCGGGACGGAAAGAGTGCTCGCACTTCTTCCGAGCGCATACGCCGAGGGCGAGTGCGCCGGAGTCAACGCATCCGGCGGAGACATGACGCTCGACTGCGAGATACCGATGAACTCGATCGGATTTTTCGGGCTTCACATGGTGACCGCGGGAGCATACGACGGTGAAAAGACCGTCGTCGGCAGCGGTGAAAGCATGAGAACCTTCTTTATAAAGGACGGCACGCTGCGCGGATACATAATCCTCGGAGACGTGGCGGGAGCGGGAATATATACCTCCCTCATCAGAGAGAAAACTCCGCTTGAGACGCTCGACCTCGACTCTCTTTTCAGGGAGCCGACGCTTGCAGCCTTCCCGAAGTCCTACAGAAAAAAGATACTTGCCGCAGAGGAGGAAGCCTGAGATGACGAAAATAGACGCACACGGACTCGGCTACCGCGAGCTCAACGAGGAATTGAGACGTGCGGAGGGTGAAATCGAGATAGACGGCTGCATGGGGCAGCGCTTCATAGCGTCCGGAATGTCCGGAAAGAAAATAAAGATAAACGGGATCCCCGGCAACGCGCTCGGCGCATACCTCGACGGAAGCGAGATCGAGGTAATGGGCAATGTTCAGGACGCGGTCGGAGATACGATGAATTTCGGCACGATCGCGGTTCACGGAAGCGCGGGCGATGCCGTGGGATACGCAATGCGCGGCGGCGAGATATACGTCCGCGACAACGCCGGATACCGCGCCGGGATACACATGAAGGCATACGCCGACCGCTTCCCGGTTATCGTGATAGGCGGAAAATGCGGCTCGTTCCTCGGCGAATATCAGGCGGGCGGACTTATAATCGTCCTCGGAAACGGCGTTGACGACGATGAGCTTATCGGACATTTCTGCGGCACGGGAATGCACGGCGGACGGATATTCCTCCGCTGCCGCGAGATCAGAAAAACTCTTCCTGCACAGGTGAAATGCTCCGAGGCGGACGCGGAGGATATCGCCTCCGTCGAAAAGTATCTGAAGAAGTACGAGGAGCTTTTCGGCATCGGCGCGGTCCGCGACGACGGAAAGAAATTCTATGTTCTGCGCCCGAATACGAAAAATCCGTATAAGCAGCTTTACGTTCAGAACTGAGGGCGGCTTCCCGGAATAAGCCGAAATCAAACGAAAGGTCGGTCACATATGTACACGAAGAACGAAGTTATCGATTACGTCCGCGAGGAGGACGTGAAATTCATACGCCTTGCATTCACCGATGTCCACGGCAATCCGAAGAACATCTCCGTCATGCCGGGCGAGCTGCCTCGCGCATTCTCCGAGGGAATATCGTTCGATGCCTCGGCGATTGAGGGCTTCGGCGGAGAGGTTAAGAGCGACCTTTTCCTTGTGCCCGATCCCGCTACGCTGTCTCCGCTTCCGTGGAGACCGTCGCACGGCAGAGTCGTGCGGATGTTCTGCGATATCCGCCGTCCGGACGGCACATATTTCGAGGGCTGCTCGCGCGTTTTGCTGAGGAACGCGGTCGCCGAAGCCAAAAAGGAGGGGCTTTCGTTCGGCTTCGGAGCCGAGATGGAGTTCTATCTCTTTGAGACCGACGAGGAGGGCAAGGCGACCGACGTGCCGTTCGACCGCGCCGGATATATGGATATGGCGCCCGACGACAGAGGAGAGAACGTCCGCCGCGAGATATGCCTCACGCTCGACGAGATGGGGATAATCCCGGAAAGCTCTCACCATGAGGAGGGACCCGGTCAGAACGAGATCGACTTCCGCTACAGCGATCCGCTGAGCTGCGCGGACAACGTGGTCACCGTCAAGACCGTCGTTAAAACCGTCGCTGCCAAAAACGGATTGTTCGCCGACTTCTCGCCGAAGCCGCTCTCTGCGGCTCCCGGAAGCGGGATGCACGTCAATATGTCGGTGCAGAGCGCGTCCCCGGACGACGCATCCGCCTTGCGGAGCGCATTCCTTGCGGGGATACTTGCGCATATACGCGAGATCACGCTTTTTCTCAACCCGAAGGAGTGTTCCTACGACAGGCTCGGAAAGATGAAGGCTCCGAAGTATGTAACATATTCTTCCGAGAACCGCTCACAGCTTGTGCGGATCCCGGCGGCAAAGAGCGCCGGAGAGCATATCGAGCTTCGTTCGCCCGATGCGCTTGCCGATCCGTATCTTGCGTTCGCGCTCCTGATCTACGCGGGGCTTGACGGAATAGAGAACGGACTTGTGCCTCCCGCACCGACAGATGCCGACCTGTACAGCGCAGAAGCGGCGGAGGGACTTATGCCTCTCCCGCGGAGCGTGAGGGAAGCTCGCGCGCTTGCCTCGGATTCGGCTTTCGTCGCAAAGTACGTCCCCGTGACGGTGCGAAAGGCTTACTGAAAACATTCTCTGACATTTCGGGATGAGATATCCCGCAGCCGCGCGGTGCAGCGCGTATAAAATCCGCCTGACGGAAGAAAGGAGCGCCGGATATGAAGGAAAGCTCGGTTTACAGCGTGCTTGTCGTCTCCCCCGCGGGACGCGGTGCGGATTTTCTTGCGTCCGTGTTCGACGCTCCGACATTTGATCCGGTG
Organism: uncultured Eubacteriales bacterium; assembly: GCA_900550625.1. Taxonomy (GTDB): domain Bacteria; phylum Bacillota; class Clostridia; order Oscillospirales; family CAG-272; genus UMGS1312. The sequence goes on along the minus strand of URSW01000033.1, from coordinate 2,487 downwards.
GTGAATGCGTTGTCGGCGGGCGAGGCGAGACGGCTTCTTTCGTCGGAGCAGTATGACCTCATAGCGGTCAATTCGCCGCTCCCCGACGAGACGGGAATCGACTTCTGCATAGATGCCGCGCAGGGACCGTCCGGCGTCATGCTTTTCGTGAAGAACGATATCTACGAGATCGTAAGCTCGCAGTGTACGAGAGAGGGAATTTTCGTTATCCCGAAGCCGAATACGCAGCGGAACGTGGCGCAGAGCGTCACACTTCTGTGCGCAATATGCGAACGGCTGCGCAAATATGAGAAGAAAACGCGCACGCTGCGCGAGAAGATGGACTCGATACGCATAGTCAACAGGGCGAAATGGCTGCTTATAGAGCGTCTCGGCATGACGGAGCAGGACGCGCACGGCTACATCGAGAAGGAAGCGATGAACCGCCGCCGCACGTCGCGCGAGATCGCGGAAGAAATAATACGTATGTACGAAAACTGAATCACGAACATAACGCAGGGCACATCGCCCGCGCGAAAATAAATATAAAGGAAGGGCATCCACATGACGAAATACATCTTTGTGACCGGCGGAGTCGTATCCGGTCTCGGCAAGGGAATCACGGCGGCTTCCGTCGGAAGACTTCTAAAAGCGCGCGGACTCAAGGTAGCCGCGCAGAAACTCGACCCCTATATAAACGTCGATCCCGGAACGATGAGCCCGTATCAGCACGGCGAGGTGTTCGTCACCGAGGACGGCACCGAAACGGATCTCGATCTCGGACATTACGAGCGCTTTATCGACGAGGACCTGAACAGATACTCAAACCTCACCACGGGACGCACCTACTCGAACGTCATAGAGAAGGAGCGCCGCGGAGAGTACCTCGGCGAGACCGTTCAGGTGATCCCCCATATCACAAACGAGATCAAGGACTTCATATACAATGTCGGACGGACAAGTCAGGCGGACGTCGTTATCACGGAGATCGGCGGAACGACGGGCGATATCGAGAGCCAGCCGTTCCTCGAAGCGATACGTCAGGTCGGACTTGAGGTCGGACGCGAGAACTCGCTTTATATCCACGTCACGCTCGTGCCTTATCTTCACGGCTCCGAGGAGCACAAGTCAAAGCCGACCCAGCATTCCGTGAAGGAGCTTCGCGGAATGGGAATCTCCCCGGATATAATCGTTCTGCGGTGCGACGAGGAGCTCGAGGAATCGATCTTCCGAAAGATTGCGCTTTTCTGCAACGTGAAGCCGGACTGCGTAATACAGAACCTTACGATCCCGGTGCTCTACGAGGCACCCGTCATGCTCGAGAAGAATCATTTCTCGCAGATCGTCTGCCGCGAGCTCGGAATAAACGCGCCCGAGCCGGATATGACCGAGTGGACCGAGATGCTCGAGAGGATAAAGAACCGCCGCCATACCGTGACGATCGGACTTGTCGGAAAGTATGTGAGACTTCACGACGCATATCTTTCCGTTGCGGAAGCGCTCCGTCATGCGGGATACGAATGCTCCTCCCGCGTAGAGATAGAATGGATCGACAGCGAAACAGTGACGGAGGAGAATGCCGCGGAGCGCCTCGGATCATGCGACGGCATTCTCATTCCCGGAGGCTTCGGCAACCGAGGAATCGAAGGCAAGATCGCCGCAGCGCATTACGCGAGAACCAATAACGTGCCGTACCTCGGCATATGCCTCGGCATGCAGATCGCCGTTATCGAGTACGCAAGATACGTCTGCGGGCTCAGCGACGCAAACTCCGGTGAATTCGATGAGGATTCAAAGCATAAGGTCATAGATTTCATGCCCGATCAGTCGAACGAGATCGCAAAAGGCGGAACCATGCGCCTCGGCGCATATCCGTGCAGAATAATCCCCGGCACGAAGATGGAGGAATGCTATAAGACCACGGACATTTCCGAGCGTCACCGTCATCGTTACGAATTCAACAACGACTACCGCGGTACGCTCACCGCAGCGGGGCTTCGCATAAGCGGAATGTCCCCGGACGGATATATCGTTGAGACGGTGGAGGTCCCCGAAAACAGCTTCTACGTCGGCGTGCAGTTCCATCCCGAATTCAAGTCCCGCCCCAACCGCGCGCATCCGCTTTTCCTCGGACTTATCAAAGCTGCGCTCGATCGCTCAGGCAAATAAATAGAACACCGCGCACGGCGTGTGCTGCCGAATCCCGCGCAACCGGAGCCGCGCAACCGGATTCAAGAATAAATGCCGCAAAACGGGATCCCGTTTTGCGGCATTACTTTACCTCCGGCGCGGGAGCATTTTTCGTATTTTTTCTTGACGCAGTAGCTCACGTGTGGTAAAATTACAATAGATTCATGCTGCACAATGAACAATAGGAGTTCCTGATGAAAAAAATCTTATCTCTTGTTCTCGCCGCCGCGTGCATGCCCGTAATGCTTCTTGCATCGTGCGCAAGCGGGGGTGCCGGAGCATATTCGCCGAAGATCACCGTTGCCTCCTCGGATGCCG
>URSW01000032.1 GCA_900550625.1 uncultured Eubacteriales bacterium | reverse complement strand
CCGAGAGTCAGCGTCACGCGCATCCGGTATGTGTTCTCCGTCTCGGACAGTCCCAACGTATCTACGCAAATATCCTTGACCTGCGGAACGGAAAGCGAGGTATATGCGTTTATCTTGTCGAGATACATGAAGTATTCGCCGCTCCTTCCCGATATCTTCACCGAGCCTCCGAAGAAACGGTAAAACGTCTCCTCGAATTCCCCGGACGGGATCACGTCGGTAATCTTCATATAAGGATAGTATTCCGCCGCGTTGTCGAGAAGCTTTATGTTTCCCGTATACCTCGAATAGTTGTTCACAAGCATATAATTCAGAAGGCTGTCGCGGCAGCGCTCTATTGCGTCCTGCGAACCGTCGATTTCGGGGAGAAAAGGTCGGTCGAGCGTCAGCATGAGCACATATCCCGAAAGTTCCTTTGCTTTTTCCCCGTTCGGGTCATGCTCGGCAGTAACGCTTTCGGCGCTGTAATCACGGACATCAAAGCCCATCGAATTCATGAGATCGTTCCACTTTCCGCAGGACGAAAGGAAGAGCGCCTGCGATAAAATCAGCGCGGCAAGCACAAGAAACGATATACGAAAGCGGCATCTCATATCACTTCTTCTCCGCTGTCTCCGCCGTCGGCTATGCCCTGCATTATCCGCTTATTGAACTCCTCAGCCGTATTGTAGCCCATGCGTTTCTGACGGCTGTCCATCGCGGCGATCTCGATTATAACGGCGAGATTTCGTCCCGGCTGAACGGGAATGGTCGCGGTCGGCACTTTTATACCGAGAATGTCTGTGTACTCCTCCTCAAGCCCGAGGCGGCTGTACATTTTTCCTTCTATCCATTTTTCAAGCTTAACCACAACGTCGATCTTTTCCACGTCCTTTACGGCTCCCACGCCGAAGATGCGGCACACATCGATTATTCCGATTCCGCGGATCTCTATATAGTGGCGTATGATCTCGGGTGCCGTTCCCGTGAGGGTCTTTGCGGATACCTTCCGTATTTCGACCGCGTCGTCCGCGATAAGCCGATGACCGCGCTTGATAAGTTCAATTGCGGTTTCGCTCTTTCCGATGCCGGAATCACCGAGGATGAGTATTCCCTCGCCGTAGACCTCGACAAACACGCCGTGCCTCGTTATCATGGGAGCAAGCTTGAGATTCAGGAACGCGATCATCGTCGCCATAAAATCACTTGTCGCCTCCGTCGTGCAGAGAAGCGGGACTTCGAAGTATCTTGTGAGTTCAAGCTCGATCTCGCCCGGTCTGTTGCCGTGCGTATAGATCAGGCATACGGGAGAGCGGCTCAGAAAATCCGTAAGCGATTCTCTGCATTTCTCTTCGGGGAGCGAACGCAGGTAGTCAAACTCCGCACGTCCGACAGTCTGCACGCGCTGCGCTTCAAAGTGATCGAAAAATCCCGCAAGCTGAAGTCCGGGACGGGTAACGTCCGATCTTGTTATATTTATTTCGGAAGGAGGCGCGGGGGTATACAGCACCTCAAGGTTCATTTCATCGATTATCGTCTGTAAATCTGTAGAATTCTGCATATCGGTTTCCTTTCGCTTTTGCTCGGGAGCACTTTCGTCCGTAAAAAGTATATCACACCTCGCCCGCTTCGTCAACCGCGGATCAAAATGTAAATTTTCTTCTCCCGGTGCAAATAAGCGTCCTTCACGTTGCCAAAACCCCGGAAGTGTGGTAAAATGTATTTCGGCAGCGTAATATAATGTAATGAAAATTATATTGCGGAGGTGCCGTAATGGACGCCGAAATCGTAACTCGCGGCAGTCGGATACCGAAAATATGCGCGCTGTGCGTTTTTATCCTCGCTGTTTTCTTCTATGCGGGACTTTGCTCCGGAGATTTTTTCAAAGGTGCGGACTTTGTGCGCGCGGATCCGCTCGAAGGGGTCGCCGATCTTCCCGGAGCGGTGAGAGCCCTGTCGTTTGCGCTCGTGCCGCCGCTTTTGTCATTCGCTTCTATATTCGCGCTGTCGTTCACACCGTACTGCGCCGTATCGTGCGCAGTCTGCGTAGCACTGCACGCCTTTGCCTCGGGAGCGGCGCTTACAGCCGGAATTTCGGATGCCGTACTGCTTTACGCTTCGTTTGTTTTTTCAACGGTGAGCCTCGCCGCATTTGCGGTCGTGACCGCCGTCAGGCATCCGATCCTCGTTTCGGTATATGCTCTCGGCAAAAACGCCCCGCGCCGGATCATCGTTTCATACACGGGAGTGTTTCTGTGTCTGTCGGGTCTGTGCGCATTCGTATACACCGCCGCCGCGCTTATATCGCATTTTCTGCGCTGATATAAAAATCCGCCTATTCGGGCTTCGCAGGGGCGGAGCCGAGAAAGGAATTATCAAAAATGAACAGATTCAACAGGGACGATTTTGAGGATGAATCCGAAAACGAACCGAAAAAGAAAAGATTCAACATATTCAACCGTGCGTTTGCCGACGGAAAGGGCGTCGAAAAGGATGAGCTCCGCGTTCTTGAGGACCCGTCGCTCATAAACTTTTTCAAGCTTTTCGGGCGCAAGCTGTCGAGACTTTTCTCGATAAATCTTCTCTACATTTTCGGCAATTTTCCGATACTGTTTTTCCTCTTCTACATGGGAAAATTCACGCAGATCGAAACTGCAGCTCCCGCCTATTCGGTATATTCCTCCGTATACGGAGCCGCGGTGGCGTCGCCGTCTCCCGTAACGGCTTCCCTTCTCGGCATCTTCGGGCGGACAAGCACCGTCTACATCGACACACCTCTTTCGAAGGTGTTTCTCGTTCTGTCGTTTCTCGTTCTCTTCACCTTCGGTCCCGTGAACGTCGGCTGCACTCATCTCATACGTTCGATGATACGCGAAGAACCTGTGTTCTTCTGGTCGGATTTCTTCTATGCGATAAAGAAAAACTTCCGTCAGGGCATGATCTTCGGCATAATCGACTGCGTCCTCTGCTTCATGATCGCCTACAACATCATATGGTACAATGCCAACGCAAGCGTGAATACGATGATGCTTCTGTTCCTTTTCATGACTTGGGGAATGCTTGTCCTCTACGGCATGATGCGGATGTACATCTATCTCATGATGATAACCTTCGATCTCAGTCTTCCGAAGCTTCTGAAGAATGCCGTCTTCTTCGCCGCGCTCGGTATCAAGAGGAATCTTCTCGCCGTACTCGGCATCGTCATCATGATCGCTCTCGTCTACACGCTCGCGTCCTTCTACCTTCCGTTCGCAATGATAATCATAGCGACACTTTTCTTCTCGGGCTCCGCGCTGATGGGAGCGTATGCCGCCTATCCGAAAATAAAGGAAGTAATGATCGACCCGTACTACGACAGCGACGGAAATCCGAAGCCGTCTTCCGAAAATGCGTCTGCGCGGAGCTGATTATTCCCCGCGGCACTTGACATAACGGCAAATAAAGTCTATAATATACCCGTACGATGTTTTATTAACTTCATTAATATTATAATATTTGGAGGACAAGCTATGTCAAACAAGAATTGGGCTTCGGTCGATGTGAACAGCATCCCGAAGATCGTCACGCCTCTGCCCGGTCCCAAGTCGGTAGAGTATCACTCGCGCGCGGCTAAGTACATGAAGGGCTATTCCAGCCAGGTATCGCTCTTCCCCGTATGCTTTGAATCCGGATTCGGCTACACCCTCAAGGATGTTGACGGAAACGAATACATCGACTTCTCGTCCGGTATTTACGTTACCGGTCTCGGTCACTGCCATCCGAAGATCAGCGAAGCCGTTGCGGAGCAGGCTAAAAAGCTCATGAACTGCCACGACTTCACCACAGAGATAAAGATGAAGCTCATGGAGAAGCTCCACGAGATCACCGGCGGACGCTTCGGCGGCTTCCAGCTTTACGATTCCGGTACTACCGCAGTCGAGGCAGGACTCCGCTGCGCACGCGCCGCAACCGGCAAGTTCGAGTTCATATCCTTCTACCGTGACTTCCACGGAAAGACTCTCGGCGCCGTATCCCTTGCGATCGTCGGCAAGGACTCTCACATGAGAGCTCCCGGCTTCTACCTCGCGCCCCGTCCGAATCCGTACCGCGATGCATTCGGCAGAAGCGAGGAGGAAGCATGGCTCAACTCCGATCTCTACATAAACGCTCTCCAGAATCAGATCAACAACGAAACGACCGGCAACATCGCCGCGATCGTTCTTGAGCCGATTCAGGGCTGGGGCGGTTCCGTCGTTCCTCCGGATGACTTCCTTCCGAAGCTCCGTGAGCTCTGCACGAAGAACAACATCCTGCTCTTCTGCGACGAGGTTCTCACCTGCATGGCGCGTACCGGAAAGATGTTCGCATCCGATCATTGGGGCGTAACTCCCGATATCATGACTCTCGGAAAGGGCTTCGGAAACGGATTCCCCGTTACCGCAATGTGCGTATCCGAGGAGCTTGCTCCCGCAGTCGAGCACATCTCGGCTTCCTCCTCCTACGGCGGAAACCCGATGGCTTGCGCAGCCGCTCTTGCTTCCATCGAAGTAATCGAAGAGGAAGGACTCTGCGAGCGCAGCGCACACCTCGGTGAGCTGTTCCTCCGCAGAATGAACGAGATGAAGGAGCGTCACCCGATCATCGGCGATGCGCGCGGAAAGGGCTGCCTCCTCGCTCTTGAGATCGTCAAGGACAGAGAGACCAAGGAGCCTTTCCCGGATGCAGGAAAGATGATCTATCAGAAGGCGTTCTCGAAGGGACTTGCATGGGTTCCGTCGGGTCACATTCTCCGTCTGTCGCCTCCGATGATTCTCGACGACGATGCAGCAAACAAGGGACTCGACATCATCGAAGAAGCTATCGCGGAGACCGAGAAGCACTTCGGTTATTGATTTTCCCGACAGGGTACATAAAAAGGTATCGCATTTTTGCGATACCTTTTTTCATATGCCGTTCGCTGATCTTGCATCGGCAGCACACGCTGCGATTTCACTGCCGAGCGAAGAAGTTGTATTTAGCTTTTGAACCTGAATTTTCACTGCCGATACTTATAAAAGTCATACAGACACCTCAATATTAACCAACACTTCCTCTAAACTCATTAAACAAATACAAGTCAATATCATTATATGATTCACTTAAATACTTACACAAGCCGGTTCGCCAAATTGCGAAATCATTTAAATTACGATTCTCTGAATTCAGCCCATAGGTACTTCTCAAAAGATTGTAATAATAAAACCCCGCCATATTAGAAATATCAAACAAATCCAATTTGCCGTATTTTAAATACTTCTCAATATACTTTTTGAATTTTATCAGGTCGATATTCGATCCGTTGATACATTCTTTTGCGCCATATGAATAAGACCTGATAATTTCCCAAACAGCCGGTACAGACGCTGCACCGGAGAAATCGATGACTGCATTGATTTTATTTTTTGCGATATCGCACAGGATCTGTAATCTGCTATAGTCGCCATGACTATTAACTATTTTTAGATTTTTATACTTTAAATAATCTTTGTTATAAATTTTGAGCAAATTGATCTTTTCTTGACAAGCTTCTATTATTTTTTCTTTTTCTTCCGTGGTTCTTTTGCTTGCCTTTATACTTTCGAGAATATCCTTATGCTTTTTTAATGATTTTTCGATCGTCCAATCTTCAAACCATTTATCAGGAAATCCTTCCGGCAAAAAATCAATATTTGCTAAACCCAAATTGATCTTCCCTAAAAGCTCGGCGCTTTCATATAACACCTCATCATTAAAGTCATTTCCAGCAAACATATATCCTTCGATAAACTTCTGCAGATGAAAACAATGCCCATTGTATTCAAATACATATTTGTTATCCAAACCGGCAATGAACTCTGACGTCGGAACCCCTATATCCCGTACCAATTTACATACTTCTATTTCACGTTCAATTGAACATCTGTCAAATTTCTTTTGGAATTCTTTTAAAAAGAATGATCCCCTTGCATTCTCTATTTTGTAGCAGTTTGCACTTCCTTCGTCAATTTTGAGAACAAAACAATCTTCCATCCCATAATTTTTCCGCAAAAACATGGCAAGCTCGCTGTTATCCGAAAATACGCTGCGTTCTACCGACATTTTTCATCCTTCTTTTATATCATCAATTTCTCAAGTACACTGATTGTTTTTGCTTTGCTGCCGTATACGTTATAGGCTGAATCCGATTGTCAAATAAATCAGAATCTCCGTCTGCACCGTTATTATATCAAAATTTTCCGAATTTGTAAAGCATTCTGTTCCGATTGACAATATGCGTCATGAAATTGACCGCAATCGGCAAAAGTCTCTCCGTTTCAACAGACCGACCGCCTCTTGAGATTTTACCGATAATGCGATATACCGATACGCGACTGCCGCGCGTTTTTCCACAAAAAAACTGCCGTAAAATTACGGCAGTTTTCGTTTGAATATTCCTCTTATCAGTCGCTGATGTAAGGAAGAAGAGCGACCTGACGCGCACGCTTGATAGCAAGCGTAAGCTGACGCTGATGCTTAGCGCAGCAGCCGGATACGCGGCGGGGGAGAATCTTCGCTCTCTCGGAGACGAACTTTCTCAGGCGAAGCGCATCCTTGTAGTCAATGTAGTCGATCTTATCTGCGCAGAAGGGGCAAACCTTTCTGCGGCGGCGCGGATTGTTCTTGGGCGCAAAGGTGCGCTCCGGACGCTCTGCGGGAGCGGTAGCAGTAGTAGTTTCAGCAGTTTCAACTGCTGCGTTTTCAACATTGTTCTCGGTATTCATCCTTATGAAACCTCCTCTTGTGATTTCCGGACTCAGAACGGAAGATCGTCATCGTCCGCGATTTCTTCAAATTTCGGCGCAGAACCCGCATTTGTAAACGACGGCGCACCGTAGTTGTCCGGTACATACGAATTCTGCTGCTTTTCAGCTGCCTGCTGGACTGCGATCGGACTTTCGGACTTGGCATCGACAAAGCACGCCTCATCCGCAACTACTTCGGTGGAATAGCGCTTCTGACCCTGGTTATCGGTCCAGTTTCTCGTCTGGATCGAGCCGACGATGCAGATAGAGCTTGCCTTTCTGAAATAGCGTGAAATAAACTCCGCGGTTTGTCTCCATGCGGTCACGTTAATGAAATCCGCCTGAGGCTCTTCTCCGCTCTTGCTTCTGTAATTGCGGTTTACCGCAACGGTGAAGGACGTAACGGAAACACCGGAGGGTGTGGTCTTAAGCTCGGGATCGGCGGTAAGCCGTCCGCCTATGATAACCTTATTAAAATTAAAGTTTGCCATATCGCTGCCCCTTTCCGGGTGTTAAGCCTCGGTTTTTTCGCTTGTTTTTTTCTCTACGCGAACGACTATCGAACGCTCGATACCGTCGGTGATACCGAAAATACGCTCAAGCTCATTCGGGAAATCACTCTCGGACTCAAACATGCACTGAACGTAGTATCCCTCGTTCCTGTCGTTGATCGGATAAGCGAGACGGCGCTTGCCCCACTCGTTTACCTCGGTGACCTCTCCGTGCTGCGCGATCAGTGCGGTAAACTTCTCGACGAGTGCCTTTATCGCATCCTCGGCAAGAGCCGCATTAATGATGTACAGCGTTTCATAAGAATTCTTGCAGTTCTCCATTTTTACACCTCCCTATGGACTTTTGACCGGTCGGCTTGTTATTTGATTTATCCGCCGGCAGAGAGAATGACGTTTAATCGTCAATCGTTAATGATTATATCACGAAAATCCCGCATTGTCAAGATTTTTTTGCGGTGAATATGCTTCGGAGCGAATAAAAAGATATATTATATGAAGAAAATGAAAACGAGCGGCGCGCCCACTTGCAAAATACGAACGGATATGGTAAAATAGCAGATAACGGATATCAGGGAATCGTCCGCCGCATATCCGAAGCACTAAATCCATCCGTCACCGAAGGAGCGCCGAAAGTGAGAAAAATAAAAATAATCGGACTGACAGGAAGAAGCGGCTCGGGAAAAGGCTATGTATGCGACCGCTTTCTCTCATTCGGAATCCCGTCGATCGACACGGACAGGGTTTACCGCGACATAACCGCCGCGGATGAGGTCATGCGTCCATGCACCGCCGAGCTTTGCGCGGCGTTCGGAAAGCAGATCGTATCCGCCGACAATTCCCTTGACAGAAAAGTCCTTGCCGAGGCGGTCTTCACAGACAGCTCAAAGCTTGCATTGCTGAACTCGATCACGCATAAATATATTCTCGGAGAAGTCAGAGCACGTATATCCGCGCTTGAAGCCTCCGGAATACGCGCTGTTATCGTCGATGCTCCGGTGCTGTTTGAAAGCGGGTTCGACAGAGAGTGCGACGTCACGGTCGCGGTCCGAGCCGATGAGGACAAAAGAGTTGCGCGGATAGTCGGGCGCGACGGGATCAGCGAGGACGGTGCTCGCCGCAGGCTCGCCTCCCAGACGAAGGACGACGAGCTTTGCGCAAGAGTGGATTTCACGATAGAAAACAACGGCGACGACAGCGTTACCGACTCGCAGATCGCAAGCATCGTTGATTTTCTGTTTCACAAAGCAAAATAGATCACGCACGGAAAGGCAGTGTAAAAATGTCTTTATACAAATACAAGAAAGCGATACTTCAGAGCGCCGTTATCCTCGTAATACTCGCACTGTCCGTCGTAATAGGATTTCTCTATCAGGTGATAAGCGACCGCGCCGACCGTGCGAAATATCCTCAGCCGTACAGCGAGTACGTCACGAAGTATTCGACGGAATACGGCGTTCCCGAATACATCATATATTCGACGATTAAGGTCGAAAGCTCGTTCAACTCGAACGCCGAAAGCTCGGCGGGAGCGATAGGGCTCATGCAGATAATGCCCGACACATTCGAATGGCTCGTCTCCCTCACAAAGGACGGATACGAAAAAGGAATGCTGTACGATCCCGAAACAAACATAAAATACGGGACATACTATCTTTCGTACCTGTATCTGAAATACAACGATTGGAAAACCGTGTACGCTGCATACAATGCGGGGCCGTCAGCGGTCGATGAATGGCTGGCGAAGCCGGAATACACCGACGATGCCGGGAAGCTGAAGAAAATACCGTTTGCCGAAACCGAAAAGTATGTAAAGAAAGTAAGCGGTGCGGTAACGATGTATCAGAAACTGTATTACAATACCTGAAAGGATGGACATAGAAATGGAAAACAAAAACGAATCTCTCACCTACACCAAAAAGAGCGCCTTTGATCTTTGGGACAGCGAAAAGTTAGCTGCCGCCATGAATTACTCCGCAGGCTACATGAAAGCCGTTGACCGCGCAAAGACCGAGCGCGAAGCCGTCGAATGGACGAAGGAATTTCTCGCGGCGAACGGATACGCTCCGTACAGGCTCGGCGACAAGATAAAGAAGGGCGGCAAGTACTTCCTCGACAACAGGAAGAAGAGCCTTATCGCGTTCAGCGTAGGAAACGAAAACATATGCAAGGGCTTTTCCATCGCCGCCGCCCACATCGATTCCCCCCGGCTGGACATGAAGCCCAACCCCCTGTATGAGGGCGGGGAACTGGCCTATTTCAAGACCCACTACTACGGCGGTCTCCGCAAGTATCAGTGGGCTACCATACCGCTTGCGCTCCACGGCGTTATCATCCGTGCCGACGGAACAAGCGTAAACGTCAAGCTCGGCGACGAGCCCGGCGATCCCGTATTCTGCATTTCCGATCTTCTTCCCCACCTCGCAAAGGAGCAGAATGAGAAGAAGCTTTCTCAGGCGTTCACCGGTGAGGGACTCAACGTTCTGATCTCGCAGACTCCCGCAGAGGGCTCCGAGAACGAAGCGGTCAAGGAAAAGGCCATTGCTCTTCTCAACGAGAAGTACGGCATCTGCGAGGAGGACTTCATCTCCGCAGAGCTTTGCCTCGTTCCCGCACAGAACGCAGTTGATGTAGGACTTGACCGCTCCGTGATCGGTGCATACGGACACGACGATTTCGTATGCGCTTATCCCGCGCTCACCGCAATGCTCGAGTCCAAAGGCGAGCACACCGTGATCACGGTTCTCGCCGACAAGGAGGAGACGGGAAGCGACGGCAACACCGGCATGCAGTGCCGTATCCTCGTCGATCTTATCGACGAGCTCGCATCCGCATTCGAAGCCAACCCCAACGTCGTAAGAGCAAATTCAATGTGTATCTCCGCCGACGTTCACTCTGCGTTTGATTCCAACTATCCCGACGTATTCGAGAAGCGCAACAGCGCGATCATGGCATGCGGAATCACGATGTCCAAGTACACCGGATCCGGCGGAAAGTACTCCACCAATGATGCGTCCGCAGAATATGTCGGATACATCCGTTCGCTCTTTGCAAAGCACGGCGTACTCTGGCAGACCGCAGAGCTCGGCAAGGTTGATGCGGGCGGCGGCGGAACCGTTGCAAAATACATCTCGAAGGAGAACATCGACACCGTCGATCTCGGCGTGCCGGTAATGTGCATGCACGCTCCGTTCGAACTTATATCCAAGTATGATCTTTACTCCGCACACCTCGCTTACACTGCTTTCGTACTCGGATGATTTTCGGGGTCGGTATTTTTGAAATTCTGCGGCGGATGCCGTGACAAGACAGGGCTTTGACGAGGCGGTTATTCCGTTTCGTCAAAGCCCTATCGGGATGAAGCGGGGATTTACAGAAAAAGTCTCCCGTAATTTGCGGGAGCATACGAAAGGACGATTATGACAGAAAAGCTAAACGGCGCCGAACTTCGCTTCAGGGAAATTGAGGTTGCGCTCTCCGACGGCGAGGTCGTCTCCGACATCGAGCGATACACAAAGCTCATGAAAGAGTACCGTGCCCTGCTTCCGCTTATTGAAAAATTCAGGGAATACAAAAAAACCGAAAACGACATTGCGGGTGCGAAAGCCCTGCTCGACGAAGGCGATCCCGAAATGCGCGAAATGGCGCAGGAGGAGCTTCGTTGCGGCAAGGAAAGGCTCGCCGTGCTTGAGGAGGAGCTGAAGCTTCTTCTCCTCCCGCGCGACCCGAACGACGACAAAAACGTGATCGTCGAGATACGCGCGGGCGCGGGCGGCGACGAGGCTGCTCTGTTTGCGGGCGTACTCTACCGAATGTACACGATGTTTGCCGATTCCGAGGGCTTCAAGACCGAACTCATTTCTTCAAACGAAACGGGGCTCGGCGGCTTCCGCGAAATATCGTTCATGGTAATCGGCGACGGCGCGTACTCACGGTTCAAGTACGAAAGCGGAGTACACCGTGTGCAGCGCGTTCCCGAGACCGAGACTTCGGGAAGAATCCACACCTCCACGGCGACGATCGCAGTCCTTCCCGAAGCCGAGGATGTCGAAATCGAGCTCAATCCCGCCGATCTCGAAATTGAAACAATAAAGTCGAGCGGCGCCGGCGGACAGCATGTAAACAAGACCGAATCCGCGATCCGTATGATACACAAGCCCACGGGGATCGTGGTGGAGTGTCAGGACGAAAGAAGCCAATTCAAGAACCGCGACAAAGCGCTGAAGATCATGAAGTCAAAGCTGTACGACATGAAGCTTCAGGAGGAAAACGCGAAAATCGCCGCCGATCGGCGCAGTCAGGTCGGCACGGGCGACCGAAGTGAGCGCATACGCACCTACAATTTCCCGCAGGGGCGCGTCAGCGATCACAGGATCGGTCTTACGCTTTATTCTCTCGAATCATTCCTAAACGGAAACATCGGAGAAATGGTGGATGCGCTTGCGACCGCGGATGCCGCCGAAAGGCTGAAAGGCGAAGAGCAGTGACTACCGAATTTTATAAAATAGGAAGCGGATGCGATGCCGATGTGCTTGAGCGTGCGGGTGAACTGATCAGGAGCGGCGAGCTTGTCGCGTTCCCGACCGAAACCGTTTACGGGCTCGGTGCGAACGCGTACCTTGCCGAAAGCGCGCGCAAGGTATATGCCGCCAAGGGCAGACCGAGCGACAATCCGCTTATAGTACATGTAAACGACAGCGCGGACGCATCTCTTTTTGCCGAGACGAACGAAACATACGAAAAGCTTGCGAAGCAGTTCATGCCGGGTCCGCTCACCGTGATCCTTCCGAAGAAGGATGTG
>URSW01000031.1 GCA_900550625.1 uncultured Eubacteriales bacterium | reverse complement strand
ATTATCTTTCGTTTGAAAGACAGAAAGCAGACCGAAGATGTTTCGGCATCGGTAATCGGTATGCTTGCGGATAAATTTGCGGTTATACTGAGAGAAGCTGAAGATAAAATCAGCGCTTTGGATTTTTACGGTCATGATTTCGGCATGAGCAGACTGGGTTATATCATCGTTCCGTATCTGCTCAGACAAAAAATCAGAAGCATAAAAGAAGAACGCTTAAATATGGAAAACGGTCCGTATCCTCCGCGAAAAGACGGCGGTTACGGTTGGTTTATCGTAGAAGAAACGGTCGATGAATCCGAAATTTGTGCAGAGTATGATTCCGGATGCAATATTGTAGGAGACGATAGCGGCAACACGTCGTATATCTATTACTATTGGATCGGTAAATATTTCGATTTAAGCGTTTACCGTACAGGGACGTGGTGGATGTGTGAAAACGGCATACCTCAGAAAAGCGTAAACGGTGTTGTGCCCAAAGAAGCTCTTTCCGAGGAAGATGCCGCACATCTTATCAAATACCGTTACACCTGTCAGAACGCCGCCGCTGATAGCCGGAGGTCTTGCATCCTTTTAAATTCGAACAATCATCCGAATTAAATTAGTTTTTTCTTCCTTACAATCGCCGCAACAAGCGAAACAATATTCCAAAGAAGAGACACTCCGGAAAGAGAAACTGCTGCGGTTGCAAGAGGCTTGGAAACACTGACTTTATCGCTGATCGCGGAAATGTTGCCGGCGTTCAGCGTTGTGTTGTCGGTCAGGGTTATTATCAGGTCTCCACCGTCGTCAATGCGGCATCCTTTAATACCGAGACCGTCTTTTCCGTCCTTGCCATCTTTGCCATTGGTACCATCTTTACCATTGACACCATCTTTCCCGTCCGTTCCGACGATTTTTCCGAGATTGGTTATAACTCCGTCGGTAAAGGTGAGGATAAGATTACCGTCTGCGTCGATATGAGCGGACTTGATTCCGGTACCGTTAATGCCGTTGGTTCCTGCAGTACCGGCTTCGCCCTTTGCACCGACTACTTTCCCGAGGTTATGCACAGTGTCGTCGGTAAGGGTGATGATTAGATTGCCGTTTTCATCGATTTCGGTGGTTTTTACACCGACTCCGACATTGCCCGTATCGCCCTTGTCACCTTTATCTCCGGTCACCCGTCCGGCATTGTGTACGGTCTCATCGGTAAGAGTGATAATCAAATTGCCGCTTTCATCAATCATAACGGATTTAACACCAACGCCATTCACGCCCTGTTCGCCTTTATCTCCGACTACCTTTCCGAGATTATGCACGGTATTGTCTGTGAGAGTTATGACCAGATTTCCGTTTTCATCAATTGCGACGGATTTAACTCCTACTCCTGCGGCACCGGGAACACCTTGTTCGCCCTGACTTCCGTTATCTCCGGTGACCTTTCCGAGGTTTAACACCGTGTCGTCGGTAAGAGTAATAATGAGGTTTCCGCTTTCATCAATAATTGCTGATTTGATTCCGATGCCGGTATCACCCTTGTCGCCTTTTACATTTTCAACGATTACGGAAAGAAGAGTGTCTCCGTCCACCGTAAAGGAAACTTCGGTCTTGTTGGTTTCGGGACTGAATTCGCCGCCGATGTACCAGCCTTTGAGGATATATGACGGCTCAAGCACGATACTCGCAACAAGAATTGTGCCTTCACGAATTTTACTGCCGCTTGTGATTTTTTCATTTTTGCTGCGCACTGTCAGCACACAGCCCTCAATCATTGTCGGGAAGGTGACGGTGTATTTCGGAATTTCCTCTACCGCCACACGGATATGCGTTTCCATCTTGATTCTGCCGGTCTTGTAGGTATAGCTCCCGTCGCCGTTATCGGACCAGCTCTCTGTGTCGGCAAGACGGTATCCATCCTTCGGCTTGACGGTTACGGTGATTTCATCGCCGAAATTGACCTTTTGACCGCTTTCAAAATCCGATGTCCCGTTTTTAACGGTAATTTCGGCGTTCTTATTCGGCATATCAACTGTGACCGTATATTTTTCGATCTCCGTAAAGTATACCTTGATATCGGTTTGGGTATCAACGGTGAGCTCATACTCGTACATATCGTAAAGCCTGTTATCTGTTATTACCGTGTCGGAAATTCCGTTTTTGGTGATAACGAGCTTTTGCACCCTATAGCCTTCTGCCGCCTGAGCGATGAAGTTGATTTTCGTTCCCACGGGAACAGCGGTACCGGACTGATAGGTCTGCTTTGTTGCCGCCATACCGGTTTCGTTGCCGCTTGCAACGGAATAGGTCAGCTTCACGGGTCTGTCGGTTTCGGAAACTCTTTCAAATTCCGCTTCGACGGTGTATCTTGTTGAGCCAAGGGTAAGCGTGTAGGTATTTGAGCCTGCCGCGTTAACAATATCCGTATTGTTTTCGGCATCTGTTATTTTCCACGACTTCAGTGTATAGCCGTTTTGCGGAACGGCGGTAAATGTTACATCGCCGGTCACCGTGCCGCCCGGAGCAGGCAGATCTGTTTCACCGACCTTTGCGGTAACTGTTCCGAGAAGGTCTTCGCCGTTCTTATATTCGCCGACAAAGATGACCTCAGCCGAATCGAATGTTTTTCGTGTGGATACGAATATGTTAGCTTCGCCGCCCAGTGCAAACGCACACTCTATGTTGCCGTTGAGGTCGGGTCTGAATACAGTCTCTTCTCCGCCGTTATCAAGAGTCAGCGACACAAGTTCAAAGTGCCGGTTCTTTGGCGAAACTCTGATTTTAATAATATCGCTTTCATTGATCTCATCGCCCGATTTAATATTAACATTGCCGAGGTGCCGCACACTGATATCGGCGGCTTTCTCGTTGTCGATTTTATAGTTGACCTTATAGTCTCTCTTTGCTGTTGTTATGGTTGCAGAGTTTGACCAGGCACTTTCCTTATCCTTTCCGTCTACCTTGCAAACGGTTGTAAGCACATATTCGTACTCTGTATTGGTTTTAAGTCCGGAAATGTCATAAGAGGTCGTGCCGACAGGAATAAGATTTGAAATCCTGTTATATTCACCGTTTTCAACTTGATAAAGATAGTAGCCCTCCGCATCCGGCCAGCCGGGAGTTTTATCGGGCTGCGACCAAGTAAGGCGTATCTCGTCTTCGTCAAGCAGTTCTGCCTCAAGGTCGACCACTGCCGGTGAAGGAGCACTGAGATTTGTCAAGTTATAGCCTATAAAGATGGTCTTGTTGTTTTCATCGCCGTAAAGGTGTCGGAACCACTGACCGAGCGTCCAGTCAAAGGTATATTGCGTGTATACGTTTTGAGGGATTCCGTTTGAGGCAAGATCCGGACCGTCGATATCATTGACCACGCCGGTACAGCCTTCGGACGATGTCGTTGTGGTGGATACGCCCGAGCCGTTGCTGTAGCTCAAACTGGTTTCAAAACCAACATCATGCGAGAATAGTATACCATCGCCGAATACACCGAAGCTGATGGAGAAGTTGAAATAAAAACCGTGCGACATTTCTTCGGAAACGGATTTTATATTGCTTTTTTCCCACGAAACCTCGTTAAGACCGCCGTTATGTCCGAGTCGAATGGCGAGCTGACTGAGCTGCTCTGCATCCAAATGGCTGTAAACGCCCCAGCCGAGCTGATTGTACATAAACGGGTTGCCCTCGTTTCCGTCAAGCCAGTTTGCCGCTTTATCTATTTTTACCAAGGGATAATAGTATTTTTTATCTTTGTCTGTTTTATCCGATTCCCTTATGACGGCATGATAGTTCTTGTTATTCATATAACCGTTATACTCATCAACAAAGCCGTTGTAGTCGTCAACGCTCAGCTGCTGATATACTGGCTGCTGCGGAATGGAAAGCGTTATGGCGGTATCTCCCGACCATTTGCCGTTTTCGTCCAGTATCTCATAGGCGTAGATAAATACAGGCGTTCTGGACACAAGCACCGTGTTGTACGCCCGTGCCTTAACCGTCAGGGAATATTCCTTCTGCAGAGCCGTGGAATAGGTTTTGCTCCATTCAAGCGAGTAGCCTGCCGAGATGTTCACCTCAACGGGGGCGAGAAGCCCTCCGTAAGAGTAAGACATTCCGACGCTGAAGGAAACATTGTTCGATGAGGACTGCTCCAACTCGAAACTCTCTGTGATTGTATATGCGGTTTCGTTTTCGCCGGAGTCACTCAGCGCGGAGAAATACGGCGCAGCCTGTATGACTGCCTTGACCTCCGGGTCGCTGTAGGCATAGCTTACACCCTTATATTTGGCTATAACACCGTCCTGGTTTCTGTCGCAGGCGGTGAGAAGTACCTGAGCCGTACAGCCGTAGTAATCACCGTACGCTTCGTTCGGACTCCAGTATGACAATGTCAGGTCAAAGCCGTTTGCCGCCTCATAGCTGTCGCTTGTATCCGGATAGGTTGCGGAAATCATACCCTTGCTGAAGGAATATTTATCCTCGTTACCGGTTTCGGCAGAGGTTACAAACACAATTTGCTCACGTCCTGCATTGTTGCCGTCAAAGTTTCCGACGGCAACCGAGCGGAAGAATTCTGTCTTACCGCCGATCTCGCCCTCAAACCAGAAGTTGTTTGTGCTGCCGTTTGAGTTTGTGCGGAAAGAATATTCGTTTGAAGTGAGCTTGTAAAGTTCTCCGGTCTGGGCATTATAGTTGTACAGCGTGCCGTTGATAAAGACGAAATCTGCGGCGCTCGCGCCGTTAAAAGCAACAGCCTCTACCGCTAAAGGCGAAACAACTTCTGCGGTTCGGGCACCGGCCTTCGTCCAACCGTTGGAAGCCATCACCTTATATTCGGATTGTACAAAGCCTCTGTTTCCGTTATTAAGGAGCGTTGTATATGCAGTTTGGGATGAATGAGTGGTAGCGTAGGAAGCAGAGACATTGGCATATAAGCCCGCAACAAGGATATCTTCATATCCGTCGTTGTTGAAGTCTCCTGCCGTGATGCTGCAGGCGTTCATGCTGTTACTATTATAAACAACATCATTTTGGAGAATATTTTGGAGTTTTCCCTCCGGGCAAACATAGAATTTTTCATCGGCGTCGCCGTCCACAAACGAGGAGCCTCCGCCGGAAGAACTACCACCGGCTTTTCCATATTTAATTTTTACCTGAGGACGATATAGATTCAAATTGCGACTGTTTACATTGTTTATGAAGAAATAGGACAGCACGGCGATGTCATCGATTTGGTCGCCGTTAAAATCGCCCACCACCATGTCTACGCCCAGCTTATGAAATCGGTTGTCAAAGGTTTGGCCAGAGTTTCCGTACATGCTGTCACCATTTGCCCCTGGGTCCGTGGGACTTCCAACAGTGGTGTGATATAATTTTTTGTAGGAGTCATGAAGCATATCATTGCCGAAGCCGAGTTTTTTGCCTTCTCCCATAATGCTTGTGTTATTTAATAATACAAAGCTGTTTTTGCCGGTAAAGGAATATTCATACAGAAAGCAGCCGACAAAAGGTTCGTAATCAAAAGTCTGCATCAAACCTGTCGAGCGTTTTGTGTGCGGAACATAGATGATCAGCGTGTCCTTGCCGTCTCCGTCAAAGTCGCCTGCGGTAATGTTCAGATAGGCGTTGGTTTCAAGGTTTAGAGCACGAATAAGGCCTTTGTTGTCAAACATCCAGTTCATTTCGCCGACCCACTGTTTGCCTTTATATTCTCCCGTTCTTGTATCATATATATGAAGATAGACCTGCTTATCCGACTTATCAAGACCTACATAGGCAACATGGTCTCTCCTGCCTGAGCCGAACGGGTCAAAGGAAACGGACTGGACAAACGCATAGTACGTCTGAAGCGCACTGATGTCCATATTGGGCAGAGAGGCATCGGAAGCGGTTCCTTTTTTGGAAATAAAGTTCTTGAGAGACTCCGGGGTTCCTACATCCGCAATTTTGCCTGTTGCGGATGTGCCGTATGTCTCAAAATAAAGCAGTTCGTTTTTTTCAACCATTGCAAAGGGACGGCCGACAGCATACCCGTAAGGGTTGGTTGTATTGTCAAAGCCAGCGGGTTTTGTGTTTTTCATCAGAGTATTAGCGGCATCCGATGAAAACTGCGGCTCACTCGGGTCGGCGGCAAAGACCGACAGGGGCAGACATGCTGCGATTATTATGACCGACAGCAGCGCGCATAGCGAGCGCTTCAGAATGAGTTTTTTGTACATAGAGAGTCCTCCTTTTCTTTTCACGGGGGAAAGATTGTTTTCGGGCGGGGATTTGACGCAGCAAATCATAAAGTATTCTGTTATACTTCCTCTCTTACATTATATCAAATTATGTCGGCCTCTGTCGTGTCGTTTACGCTGTATATCGGTTGTTTACGCTGTAGACGGGGTGAAGCGTGAAATATCTCTTGCAAAACGAGAAAAAAGCCAGTAAAATAATGATGAAAAGTTCGGCGCTCCGAGTTATGAAGTTGAATGGAAAGGAATGAAATTTCGAATATGAAACGCTGCCTGCAGGTTGTTTGTACTGCCGTTTTTATACTGCTTTGTTTGGGGACAATGCGTTTTCTGCAGTTTTTTATTAAGACGGACATGTCGATTCGCTATATTGATTGGCAGTCTTCTGTCAAAATTGAGACAGACGGCTCTGAAAGTTCGTTGGATTATACCGTTGTGCCTCAAACAGGGGAGAGTTTTCGGCTTGAAACTGTTTTTCCGCCGACAGAGGAAAACTGGAATCTGGTGTTTGAAACGGCAGGGTTGGAGCTTACGGTTTGTATCAACGGAGTTGAGGTATGGCACTCCTCGTCCGCTGTCCCTGCAGGGGCAGCGGGACAGACACAGGCAGTAATTCCTATGCCGAGAAATGAAGAATGCCATGTCACAATGACATGTGTAGTTAAAAGTACAACCAGCTTGGTGTTTCCTCCGGCTGCTCGCTTTGTACCAGTAGAATACGATGCGACTGAGAGCTATGCATATGCTAATTTTTACGGAATTCCCGCCGGCGTAACCGCAGCGATTTCACTTCTTGTGGCGGGTATATTTCTTTTGGGAGTTGCACACAAAAAGCCCGACTGGAGTCTGATTCCGCTGCTTCTTGCGGCTGCCGGTCTTACGGCACAGTGGATTACAAAGGGAATGGGCTATTTCTTCCTGAATAACCGGTTGGTCGATTTTCTTATCCGCCGGGAGGTTGGCTTCTTCTTTATACTGTTACTGATTCTTTTTCTTGCAATGAACCGACAGCGGAAATTTTGGAAGTATTTTGGAATCACTACGGCGGTCAGCTTTACTACACTGTTGATTGCTTTCGGAATATCTGCCGCCGTAAATGGGTATCTTGCAGGATATATCGTGCAGATGTTCCGTGATACAGTTGAGCTTGGGCATTATGGGGAACTTTTGTATTGGATTACCGTTTGGCTGACTGCTGTTTGTGCGGTAATTTCTACATATGCAGTGATGTGCGCCTTTGTCACGCAGCGAACGGAAACACAGGCGCTCCGCCTGCACAATCAGCTGATTCTGGATGGATATCGTGCCATCGAAAGCAAAATGAGGGCAAGTGAGGCAATCAGGCATGAGGAAAGACACAGAATTGTTGCCTTGGAGTCGGCTTACAAAAAGGGAGACTATGAAACTCTGGGCAAAATGCTGCAGGATATGAGAGGACAGTGCGAGCACCTGGCGCAAACACACTTTTCCAAAAATTTCGTTGTCAATGCTATTTTGCAGGATGCTGCCTACAGAGCGGCACGGGCGGGAATATCATTTGATGCCACTGCTTCGGTGTCCGCAGAGATTCCGATTTCCGAAAATGAACTGTGCGCGCTGCTTATGAATATGTTGGATAATGCTATAGAGGCGGCCTCGCGCTGCACGGAAAAAAGCTTTATCCGATTCAAGGCAGAGGAACGAAACGGTTTTCTCGCTGTAAAATGTGAGAATTCGTTTATTGAAGAGCCAAAACAGGATAAGAACGGGCAGTATATTTCTACAAAGGATGAAAAGGAAAGTCATGGCTTTGGATTAAAGCTTATGAACGCTGTCGCAGAGAAATATCACAGTATGCTGGATATTTTTATTTCGGATGAAAATGTTTTTACTGTTCAGACCGCTTTAAGAATTCCTAAAAAATAATAAAATCAGCGGGTGTCATTCATTTGAAAATGACACCCGCTGATTTTATTGATTTATATATCGTATAAATGCGCTTTGAAAGGCTTTATAGTATGTACGCCCCACAGGAAGCATATCACCATTTCGAAGCGTTAGGTCCGTCCGTCCGATTTCCTTTACTCTGCTCAGATTCACCAGAAAGCTGTTATGACAACGTGAAAAATGGCCTTTTGGAAGCTGTTTTTCAAACTCGGTAAGAGAAAGATAATAGGTGTTGCTGTTTCCGGAACTTTGATGAATGATTATGTTGTGGTTATAACTTTCTACATAACGTATTTCCGACACGGAGAAATGCAGTATCTTATTACCGATGCTAAGCGTGACTGCTTTGGGTAAGTAATTCAATTTAAGATCCGTACGGATTGCATTTGCCAGTGCTTCCCGGCAAATCGGTTTAAGAAGAAAATGAATGGGCTGTACATCATAGCCCTCGGAAAGATAATTGTCGCATGCGGTCACAAATATAATTGAAATACGGTCGTCCTTGCTTCGCAGAGAACGCGCCAGCTCCAGTCCCGTCATGCCGTTCATCTGAATATCCAAGATAAGCAGATTGAACGGTTTCTCGACATCAGAATTCATCCTTTTCTCAAGTTCCGCGGCAGAGGGAAAAGCTGTTATCGCATACGGAATACTTTCTCCGTCCAGCAACTCCCTGCAGAAAGAATGCAATTGTTCTCTCATGACCGGATCGTCGTCACAAACGGCTATTCGGTATGTGTTCATTTTCTCACCCGCAATCACATGCACTTTAATACATTATATCATAAAACCGATCGGAAAACAACCTTAAAAGATTTACAAAAAAGCGAACTTTCAATTGTTATCTTGCCGGAAGGAGTTTTTTCTTCTCAACTATTTAATTTTTACTGAACCATGTATTAGAAGTGTGGTTTTGGTATAGCATGGCGCGTTAAAGCTTGAAAAAATAAAAATTTTGTGCTATAATACATTTGATGGTATCCGTATAGAGATACTGAAATATCAAGAACAAGATAAAGAGGCAGAACAAAACCGACAAATTATTAAAACCAAAAGCTCTCGACGGGAGGTAACCGCCAATGAAACACAATAAGATTACAAGCGCAGAGAAATGACTTTTTCCTTGCGCTTTTTTGTTATTTTTGAAGGAAGTAACGACGAGGAAATGAATCACAAAAGAACAACGGACTTGATCCATAACGTATCGTAACGTTAAAAGCCGCGTGATTGATTATAAATATGACATCATAATGACATCATAAAAACATTTCCAAATCAATCCAGTCTGCAAGAATAAAATTACAATCGGCGAGGATGGGATATATGATTCTTGAATTAAACAATATAGATAAGTCTTTTGGCGAGAAAGAGGTTCTCAAGGGTGTTTCTTTCACGGCAGAGGGCGGCAAAGCGTTCGGGCTGCTCGGCAGAAACGGCGCGGGTAAAACGACGTCTATCCGTATTATTATGAATGTGTTTCCCGCAAACGGCGGAGAGGTGCTTCTGGACGGAAAGCCGATTGATTATCACAAAATCGGGCTTGGCTATCTTCCCGAAGAAAGAGGACTGTACCCGAAAAAGCTTGTTATTGACCAGCTTGCATATTTTGCGGAACTGAAAGGGTTGAGTGCAAAAGAGGCAGTCAAGGCGGTTGATTACTGGCTGGACAGGCTCGGTATGACCGAGTACCGCAACAAACGGCTCGATACCCTTTCAAAAGGAAACCAGCAGAAAATTCAGTTGATAACAGCACTTGCGCACGATCCGCACATTGTCATTCTTGACGAGCCTTTTTCGGGACTTGATCCCGTAAATGCCATGCTCCTGAAGGATGTGGTAAAGGAACAGATTTCGCAAGGGAAAATCGTTTTGTTTTCAAGCCACCAGATGGCGTACATAGAGGAATTCTGCGACAGTATCGCCATTCTCAGTGCGGGCAGAGTTGCAATCAGCGGAGATTTGCTTGAAATAAAGAGGAATTACGTGCGCGATAAGTTGGTGGTAAGCACAACAAAGCCCGAACGGATAAAGTCCGATTTGGGCGAGGCTTGCGCCGAACGCGAGGACGGCACGTTGCTTATTCAGCTTACAAGCCCCGCCGAAAAGCAGTCTATGATGAAACGTCTTGTGGAATCCTATGATATTGACGAGGTGAAAGTGTTTGAGCCCTCCCTTAACGATATATTCGTAGAGCACGCAGGCGCGCATGTGTAAGGAGGCAGAGCGATGAAACAGTTTGGAAAAATACTCAAATTCGAGCTTAAAGGCTATCTTAAAAACAAAGTCTTTACAGGCGTCACGATATTTCTTGTAGTCGCAATCGCTGTCGCTATGTTTATTCCAAATATTATATCGGCGTTCAAGTCCGGGACAACCCCGTCAAAGGATCTTCCCGTAATGCTTGTGTACGCCGAGGACGAAACCCTTTCTAAAACCGTAAAGGAATATTTTACGCAAGCCTTTACTGGGTATAACATAAAGGTTGCGGACGGAACACTTGACGATATAAAATCGCAAATTACAAGCGCAAGCGTCGAGTGCGCTTTTGTTCTGAACAGCCCGTCGTCTTACACTTATTATGTAAACAATCTCAATATGAGGGATTCCAATCAGGCTGTTGCGAACACGGTATTGCAAGAGGTTTACAGAGTGAACGCGATGATACAAAGCGGGCTGTCCCCCGAACAGGCGAAAGATATTATGTCGGTGGTTATCGAAAGCGACACGACGACACTCGGTGTTGACCAGATAAAAAATTATTTCTACACCTACATAATGATATTTGCATTATATATGGTGATTATGCTTTACGGGCAGCTTGTTGCGACCAACGTGGCAAGTGAAAAGAGCTCTCGCGCTATGGAAGTTCTGATTACGAGCGCAAAGCCGACAAGTATGATGTTCGGAAAGGTTTTTGCGTCCTGTATCGTAGGCTTTACCCAACTTGTGCTTGTGTTCGGGTCGGCATTGCTGTTTTATAATATCAACAAAGCGCAGTTGCAGAATCCGGTAATCGCTTCGATATTCGATATGCCAATAAGCCTGTTTATTTATATGCTCGTGTTCTTTGTTCTCGGCTTTTTGATTTACGCTTTCCTTTACGGCGCAATCGGCTCAACCGCGTCAAAGCTTGAAGATATAAGCACTATGGTGCTGCCTGTCACCTCCCTTTTCATTATTGCTTTTATGGTTGTTCTGTTCTCGATGATCGGCGGCAACGTAAACTCCATGTTGATGAAGGTATTCTCGTATATTCCGTTCACTTCGCCAATGGCTATGTTTACGAGAATCTGTATGAGTACGGTTGCCTGGTATGAAATTTTCATTTCTATTGCAATTCTAATCGGCTCTACAGTCGGTATCGGCATTCTGTCGGCTAAAATTTACCGTGTAGGCGTGCTTCTTTACGGCACACCACCGAAGCTTACAAAAATTATGAAGGAGGTTTTTAAGAAACAATATGGATAATAAAGCAAAACAAGGCGGGCTTGGCATCGTATCCGTTCTGACGATTATCTTTATTGTGCTGAAGCTGTTGGGAGTTATCCGGTGGAGTTGGATATGGGTGCTTTCGCCCATATGGATTTCCGCTGTGATTGTGGTCGCTGTGTTTTCTGTTATCCTGATTGGCGGAAGGATTAAAAAGGGGAAATGGTAACGCTCCGCTTCCAAAGCCGAACACCGCTCCACGCACCTGTTTTCGTGACTGAAAGCAGGTGCTTTTTTGTTCCCGAACGGCGGCATTTTCAAAAAACTGGCAAGGAGGCATAATCCTTTCTGCTTTTGGGAATCGCCCACAGCAAAGAAAAAAACGGCGATTCTCACCCCGGAAAACCGCATAATCATGCCCGCCCTTCGGCTGACGGAGATGGGGACGATGCAAAAGTCTCCGATCCGAATACAGAAAAAGATACCGGAAGCTCACATTGTACACCTCGAGGCTTTCCGGTATCTTTCTCTGTATTGTACGGGGCAAAAAGAGGATTATGCCTTTGCGAGCGTCCAGCTCCGGCTCTCGGTCTGAAGCCGTACCATATGAGCGAAGATGCCGCCCGCTTGGAGCA
>URSW01000030.1 GCA_900550625.1 uncultured Eubacteriales bacterium | reverse complement strand
CGGGACTTGTTATATGGCTGCTTGCAAACATACAGGTCGGCTCGATGCCGCTCATCGCACATTTTTCCGCCTTTCTCGATCCCCTCGGGCGCGCGCTCGGCATGGACGGCGTTATCCTTTGCGCGTTCATTCTCGCGCTGCCCGCAAACGAGATCGTGCTGCCGCTTTGCGCGATGATGTATTCCTCCTCGACGGTGCTTTCGCAGGAGCTTTCGGTATCGGCGGTTCTCGCATCTTCCGGCTGGAGTGTTTCGTGCGCGGTCTGCGTTCTCATCTTCACGGTCATGCACTGGCCCTGCTCCACGACACTGCTCACCGTAAAAAAAGAAAGCGGAAGCCGCATGATGATGCTTCTCGCATTTGCAATCCCCACCGTATGCGGTGTGATCTGCTGTCTTTCAGTAAATTTTCTTCCGAAGCTCTTTTTCGCCGTACTCGGATTTATCCGCTCGCTGTCATTATAGAGAAAGATTGAAAAAAGTCTTTACTTTATTGCAATAAAGTGGTAGAATAATATGTGTTACGGCAGCGCCCCGCTTTTTCGGAGGAAATATGCAGATAATCTATAATGACTCGCACGATCAGTATTTCAATCTCGCCGCCGAGGAATACCTGCTTGAAAACTCGGACGACGATATTTTCATGCTGTGGAGGAACGACCGCACGGTCGTTGTCGGAAAAAATCAGAACACATGGGCGGAATTGAGCACGCCCTTCGTCCGCGAAAACTCGATTGGGGTCGTCCGTCGGATGACCGGCGGCGGCGCGGTGTTCCACGATCTCGGCAACGTAAACTTCACCTTCATCTGCGCCTACGGCGGCGGCGGAATAGATTTTTCGCGCTTTGCCTCCCCGATAATACGCTACCTCGGCACGCTCGGAATAGATGCCTCGCTCGGCGGGCGCAACGACATCCTCGCCGACGGGCGTAAGATTTCGGGCAACGCACAGTGCGTTTACAGAAGGAGCGACGGCAGCGAGCGGCTTATGCATCACGGAACGCTTCTTTACTGTGCCGATCTCTCCGAGATGAGCGGCGCGCTCAACGTCAACCGCGAAAAGCTCGTCACCAAGGGAATCGAAAGCGTGAAAAGCCGCGTCGCAAACATAAGCGCCCTCTCCGAAAAGCTGTCGGGCGTATCCCCGGAGGAGTTTCTTCTCGACATTCTCCGATTTGCGGAAAACGAATACGGCGCGCCCTCGAGGAAGCTGACCGACGAAGAGCGAAGCGGAATATCGTCGCTGCGCGATTCAAAATACGCGACATGGGAATGGAATTACGGCGCGTCTCCCTCGTTCGGGAACGAAAGAACCGAGCGTTTTCCTTTCGGCACGCTCACAGTGATGTACACCGCCGACCGCGGAATTCTCTCCGATATCGGATTTTTCGGCGATTTCTTCGGCGAGAAGGATACGCATGAGCTTGAAGAGCGCCTGAAAGGATGCAGGCTCGAGCGCGAAAGCATAAAAAAACGGTTGTCGGAGATCGGCGTCGGAAGCTACATCTCCGGCGCGTCGGCTGACGATATCGTAAAAATTATATTCGGATAATAATCCGTGAAAGGATTTTCTGACATGGCAAAAAGAAGGATAACCGAAGAGAAGGATTTTCTGTTTGAGTGCATTCTGTCGCTCTCCACCGTGGAGGAATGCTACGGATTCTTCGAGGATCTGTGCACCCCGAAGGAGATCGAGGAAATGTCGAAGAGAATGAAGGCTGCGAAAATGCTTTCCGACGGCAAGATATACACCGAGGTCGCGGAAAAGACGGGACTTTCGACCGCCACGATAAGCCGCGTGAGCCGCTGCATAAAGGACGGGGACGAAGGATATACCGCGGTGCTTGAGCGCATGAATAACGAGGCTGAAGCGAAGTAAGACGCGCGGTGCGAACCGAATCGCAGAATCCGGTGAATCTGCGTTCGAAAATCCCAAAAAGAAAGGAAGCTTTCGCAAAGCGAAAGCTATCGGCATGATCATGGCAAATGCATACGACGCTTTCGCTTCTGCATACGACGCACTGAATTCCGACGCCGACTATACCGCGATGGCAGATCATATAGACAAAGTATTCGCGCGCTCAAATATTCCGCGCTCGTCGCTCGTTCTCGATCTCGGATGCGGAACGGGGATGCTGACGCGGGAGCTTGACGCGCGCGGATACGACATGACGGGTGTCGACTCGTCGGAGGAGATGCTCGGCAAGGCTTACGAAAATTCGGCGCAAAGCGGAAAGATACTATACCTTTGCCAGGACATCACCGAATTTGAGCTTTACGGCACAGTTGCCGCCGCGGTCTGTACGACCGACACGCTCAACCACCTGACGGACGACGAATCGGTTGCAAAGGTGTTCTCGCTGCTTCACAATTACCTCGATCCCGGCGGAATATTTATATTCGATGTGAATTCCGAATACAAATTTTCCTCCGTCTACGGTCAGAACGACTATGTTCTCGAGGATGAAGGATGCCTTCTCACATGGCAGAACGACTACGATCCGGAGAATGCGACGGCGGATTTTTATCTGACGCTTTTCGAAGAGACGGACGGCGGACTCTGGCGGCGCACCGACACGGAATTTTCGGAGAAATACCATTCTCCCGAAAAGCTCACCGCCATGCTTGCACACTGCGGATTTGAAGTTCTCTCGGTGACCGACTCGTACACCGACGGCAGCATATCAGAAAAAACGCAGCGCCTCTGCTTCACCGCAAAAAGGGATCTTCTATAGCCTCCGAAAATCTATCGAAAAGTCGGGCACGGTGTCCGACTTTTTTCTGTACAGTCAATCGGCAGCCGCAGGGATTTTTGCCGCGGCTTATCATATATCCGCACGCAAAAAGCCGTGCGTTTTTTATATCTGCGTTTTGCGGCGGTTTATCCGACAGTCTCGATAACGATGCCGAGCGATCGGCGCTGCTCATCCGTCGGCATTTTCAGCTTTCCGTCTCCGACAAGCCTGTCAATGCAGCAGCGGATGAAGCTGCCGTCTGCCACAAAGATACTTTTGAGGATGAAGCTCTGTGCCTTTTTCAGGTGCAGCGGCGTGTCTTTGAGAACCTTTTCGGCATATTTTTCCCTGAGTGCGTCAAACTCGGGTGCAAATTTCTCCTCAAGTGCTTTTCCCGCCGAGGCAAGACGATCCCGAACAGCCTCATCGCAGAGCCATACGCATTTCGGAACCGTCTTTGTTCCGACGCTGTCCCGAACGAAAGAGACATATCCGCGCTGTGCAAGATATGCAAGCTCCTCTTCGGAGAGCTCCGCACATCCGTTAAGCTTTGAAAACAGCGAGAGAATTCTTTGCGCTTCGACAAAATATCCGGAATCGATTCTTTTATCGGACTGCGCCGAATCGTATATCCAAAGTCCGTCGCTCCCGTTCATAAAGCATACGGGACCTGCAAAGTCCTCCTCAGCTTCGGCGTCCGCATCGGATGCAACCGTCGCCGTACAGATATTGCGTCCGCCGTCGGGGCGAAGCGATGCCGATGCGATAAACTCCGCTTCGCTTTCGGCAGACATTTTTCCGCATTTCCCCATAACGTACGGGATCAGTCCCCACATAATAAAGTTCACGTCACGCGGCGTGTCGCCGGTCATCGTAACATTGCCGAATTTTCCGCCGTATACACTTTCGTCCTCCGCAATCGCGTAAAGCGAGTCGAAAAGCGCGGGAGCAAAAAACGATGCCGCCTCGGAATATATTGCGTCAAGCTCGGCGCTCCTCTCCGCGTTCTCCTCGCAGACGATCACTCGGCTTATATATTTTCCCGCCGCCTCATCGAGAAAGGCAAAACGGCAAAGATATTCCGTCTCATCCTCCACATAAACCGGAGAAACAGCGAGATCGTCCGCGATTTCGTTCACCGTCTTTGCCTTTTCCCTGACCGAATAGATGATATTCTGTGCAAGAGCGCTGCGGAGCAGTTTCTTGTTGCTTCCCTCGCTTCCGCTCAGTCCGCATGTTTCGATGCGTCCGAATTTTATCGGGTCGAATTTAAGCATTCCGTATTCTTTCATAGTCTCCATCCTTCCTTTAAGCTTCTTTTTTGCCTCAAACAGATGCCATTTGACCGTACCAAGCGGAACGCCGAGCTCTTCTGCGATCCGGTTCAGCTTTTTATTTTCATAATAAAAAGCAATCACCGTTTTTCTCTGAAGCTTTGAAAGATACGCAATCTCAAGACGCAGCCTTTCTTCGGGAGGTGTGCTCATGCTGCCGACAACGCTCTCCTCGATATTCTCGTCGGATGCGGCAAGCTCCTGCACGTCCTCGACGGATACGCCGGAAAACATGAGCACGCTTTTTCTTTTTCTGCGGTAATAATTGCTCAGCGCGTTATGTGCTGCGGTCCATATAAACCTGTCGGGAGAAGAAATATCGTCCCTCCCGCACAGGCTCCTGTACACGCATAGAGCGATATCCTGCGTAAGATCCTGAGCGTCCTCAATGCACGCGCACCTTTTCAGCGCGAAAGCGTAGATCGGCTTCAGATATTTTGTTACGGTTTCTTCGGCAAATTCTTTTGTCATCTGTTTTTCCTCTTTTGAAAGCTTTCAACCATACAGACACCGCACAGTCGGAAAGGTTGGGATTTTACAGTAATTAATTTCGGAAAATTTCAAAAGACCGGAGAAAATCTTCTCCGGTCTTTACTTTTTCATATCCGCCGAAAGATCAAAGCGGAAGAGTCACGGTGAATGTGATATATCCGTCGCAGACCTGCGCGTTTATTTTCCCTCCGTGAGCTTCGGCAACGGCTTTGGCGACGGAAAGTCCGATTCCGAAGCCGCCCGATGAGCGCTCACGCGAAGCATCCGCGCGGTAGA
The DNA here is from genome assembly GCA_900550625.1 of uncultured Eubacteriales bacterium. Taxonomy (GTDB): domain Bacteria; phylum Bacillota; class Clostridia; order Oscillospirales; family CAG-272; genus UMGS1312. Next base: position 7,447 of record URSW01000030.1, on the reverse strand, counting down.
ATCTGTCGAACAGCCGCTCGGGAGAGTCAATCTGTCCGCAGGCGTTCCTCGTCTTTATGACCGCATCCCTGCCGCTCTTTTCGAGGGAGACGATAAGCTTATCTCCGACGGAATGCTTTATCATATTCTCGAAGAGAATCGACAGAAGCTCGTATATCTTATCGTATTCGCCGCGTACGGTAATGCCGCTTTCGATATACGTCTCGAAATGCCTGCCTTTCTCCTCGGCAAGCGATCTCATCGAATAGGTGATCTCATCGACAGCCGCGGAAAGGTCGATATCCTCGATGTTTCTCAGAGAGGATGGGTCCTCCGCGCGCACAAGCGTGAGCATATCCGAAACAAGAGAGCTCATCCTCTTCACCTGATGCTTTATCGAGACGAGCCACTCGTTCTCGGGAACGTCAAGCTCGAGAACCTCCGTATCGGCGGAAATTATCGCAATCGGCGTTTTGAGCTCATGACTGACATCGGCAACAAATCTCTTCTGCGCCTCGACTGTTTTCACAAACGGACGTATCGCCCTTCCGGACAGCAGTGACACCGCCGCCGACACAAGCAGAACGCTGATGACTCCCGCGGTGACTGAAGCGACCATGAGCGTGCTCTTGATATAATTATCGCGTGCAACGTCAAGAAAAACGGCAATATATCCGTCACCGTAGAAGGATACGATATAACAGAAATCATTTGTCTTTCTCTGATTTGAACCGACCTCCGCCGTCAGCGTCTCGGCTGTTTCATTTACATCTCTGTAAGCCGATCTGTGCCCGGGAAGGACGCCGAGTGCCATTTTCGCCGCTTCATCGCGCGTTACCGAGGCGATATGCCTCATCCGAACGTCAACCACTTTGCCGAACATATCTGTTATCACGGCAAAATATCTCGTCGAGTACGGCATCTCGCTTCCGAAGGCGAATCCGTCGAAGTCGTATTTTTCATACTCTTCCTTTTGCGGAAAATCTCCGCCGTTTTCGCTCAGTGCCGTAAGGATGTTGTTATTATGCGAATCTATCTTCACTGCGGTTATCACGTTTATCGCAATTATAATAATCACCATAACGACGGTAAACGACGCGACGGAAAGTGCAATGAATTTCGTACGGAGCCGCCTCTGAAGATTGTTCCCGCCGTTCATTCTTCGGGCTCGGAATCACGCAGAGTATATCCGATTCCGCGGTGAGAACTGATAACGACTCTCGAGCCGAGCTCCTTGAGCTTGCGGCGCAGATAGGATATGTTTACCCACACGACGTTTATCTCGGACGCGGACTCAAAGCCCCAGATGCGGTCCATGATCTGCTCGGTGGAGATAAGGCGTCCGGCATTCTCCATGAGGAGCTCCATGATCTGATACTCCTTCGCTGTAAGTCTGGAGCGCTTTTCTCCGCAGATAAGCTCGTAGGTTGCACTGTCAAGGCTCAAATCCCCGTAAGTGAGAACCTGAGGTCCTATGGTCGAGCGGCGGCGAGTGAGTGCGCGAACTCTCGCAAGAAATTCGGACATCATAAACGGCTTGGTCATATAATCGTCTGCACCCGAGTCAAGCCCTTCGACCTTATCTTCAAGCTCTGATTTCGCGGTAAGGATCATAACGGGCGTATCGCATCCGTGTGCGCGAAGCGTCTTTACGACCTGCAATCCGTCGAGCTTGGGCATCATTATGTCAACAACAATGGCGTCGTAGGTTCCCGCCTCCGCATACTTGACGGCTGTTTCGCCGTCATACACCGCATCAACCGAATAGCGGTTGTGGCGAAGTATCTTCACCAGCACATTCGACATTTCGATCTCGTCTTCGGCAATCATGATTTTCATTTTGGGTTCCCTGCCTTTATAAAAAGGCTTCCTTTCCTTTTATTTTTCGGGGGCATCTTTCGCACACCCGTATTTACTTTTCCAATCGGCGTATCCTCACAGGACGAACTGCTTCACCGGACGTATCGCCGTGCCATCGGGAAATTCTTCGACTCTGCCGAGTGCGAAGAATTCTCCGTCGTGCTTCATGCGCACGGTCTCTCCGGGCTCCGCGTGAGTGCAGATCTTCTTCAGATATATCTCCGCACCGCACGATGCAAGCCGATGATAGAAATCACTGAGCTCGATCTCGCGGTACTGAACGAATGCGCTCTCCACCGGAAGGAGCAGCGCCCGCCGCTCCTCAACGCTGAGGTCTTCAAGTTCGGCGATCGTATGCGCTCTGTCGAGAGTGAAATTTCCCGATCTCGTCCGTCGGAGCGATGCCATCGCGGCGCCGCAGCCGAGCGCTTTTCCGATATCCGCGCAAAGCGTTCTTATATATGTTCCCTTTGAGCAGGCGACGTCAAGCGAGTATGTCGCCTCGTCGATCTTCTTTACGCGGAGGCGGCTTACCGTCACCTTTCTTGCCTCGCGCTCGACTACTCCGCCCTCGCGCGCTATCTCGTGGAGGCGGCGTCCGTCCTGCCAGATCGCCGAGTACATCGGCGGTATCTGACTGATCTCGCCGCAAAAACTCTCGCAGACGCGGTACACCTCATCCTCTCCCGGGATCGCACTGTCCGAGCGAATTACGTTTCCCGTTATGTCCTCGGTATCGGTCTCAATTCCGAGGCGCATCACGGCGGAATATTCCTTATCCTCGCTCATTATGTACTCGGACGCTTTGACCGCGCGTCCGACGAGCACGGGAAGAACTCCCGTTGCCAGCGGATCAAGCGTTCCCGTATGCCCGACCTTTTTGGTGTCGAACATCTTCCGGAGTATCTGTATCATGCGGAAGGAGCTTACCCCTTCGTGCTTATCCATTACGATAACACCGCACGGCTCGGTTCCCATGTTATGCCCGTTCTGCATTCCTGTTCTCCTTTACCGCAGCCTCAAGGGGAGGCGTTATCCGTGCGATCAGCTCATCGGGAGACGATGCGCGCACCGTTGCCCCCGCCGCTCTTGTGTGTCCTCCGCCGCCGAACGAAGCGCATACCGCGGCGACATCGGCTGCGCAGTTTGAACGGCACGATATGCGGTACTCGCCCGGCGTTTTTTCCTTCGCCGCCACTCCGATAAGCGCGCCGCGCACGCTTCGCGGGATGTCAACGACCGCGGAGCAGTCCTCCCACGTCAGCCCGGCACTTTCAAGATCGGACTGCGTTATAACGGTAAGTGCGACCGAGGTGCCGCAGAGAAGGTGCAGATTCTTTGATGCCAAAGCCTGCGCGCGAAGCTCAGATACGGTTTTTGAATCGAACAGGAGCCGCGCGATCTGCGCGGTGTCCTCGCCGTCTTTGTCGGAATTTATTATCCCGACGAGATATGCCGCGCAAAGATGGGCGCGCGCGTCCGTATTCGCGTAGCGGAAGCTGCCCGTATCCGACGATACCGCCGCGTACAGCATCCGCGCGGTGTATGCGCTTTCGGGAACGGCACCGCTTTCCCGCATGAATTTATATATATCGTATACAATGATACCTGCGGCGGCGGCATCCGGATCGACAAGCCCGTCCGAAAAGATCTCGCCCGTGCCGTGGTGATCGATCATGATATCGGCTTTCGCCGCAAGGTGCGTCAGCCGCCCAAGCTGTGCGGGAGAGGCAACGTCAACACAGATCAGCGTTTTTCCGTTCTCTTCTCCGTCGCGGTATTCCCCGCTCTCACCTCGCGTCATGAACGAAAATCTGTCAGGGAAGGTTTCCGAACAGACCACGCGGGCGTCTCCTCCCGTCAGGCGTATGATTTCGGCAAGCGCAAATGCGCTTCCGACCGTGTCGCCGTCGGGGCTTGTATGACATACGATAAGTGCGTCGGCACCGCTTATACGATGCGAAATTTCTTCAATGCCGAGAGTACGGAAGGTGCTCATTCTTCGTTTTCACCGTCCTCGATGGTATCCGGTCCTGCTTTACTTTCCTTCTCAATGCTCTGTATTATTTTGTTTATATGAGCGCCGCGCTCGACCGACTCGTCGAAAACAAACGTGATCTCCGGCGTCTGCCGCATATTGAGCCTGCGCGCAAGCTGCGATCTCACAAACGCCGAGGCACTTTTCAGTCCGCGCGCGACCTCCTTTGCATCGAATTCCCCGATGCAGGAATAATATATCTTCGCATACTTGAGATCGGGAGTAACATCCGCTCCCGTCACAGTTATCATCACGCCGTCAAGACGCGAGTCCTTGACATCGCGCATGATCTGCGAGACCTCGTTGCAGACTGCCTCGTTGACTCTGCCGCGTCTGTAATTTGCCATATGAACCGCCTTTCTTTATGCTGCCCGACGGAAAAACCTCCGCAGCGGAACACTGCCCGCTATGCGTTTCCCGGATTTCCCGGCGCGGCAAGCCGCGTCGCCTTAAAAAGCGACGGTGTACTCTTCCCCGTCGGGGATGATCTCATAAAATGTGTATCCGTCGTTTTCTGCAATTGCCGAAACTTTGCACCCGGATGAGGTCGGACCTTTGCCTTTTGATGCCGCATACAGGCGCTCTCCGGATTTTATGCATTTGCCTTTCACGGCATCTCCGTCAGCGCTCCACTCAGACTGCATGACAAGCGAAGCATCGCTGCCGACAATCGCCGAAGATGTGATCGGAGTGAACGCAAACACCTTCGCGCAATGGGGCTGAACGCGGGATGTAAACTTTCCGCCGGAGAACACCGACATTTCGCCCGACCAAAATTCGCGGACGAAGGATTCTCCGCAGTCCACGGAGAAGTCGCGCGGTGAATCTCCCCAGTTGATAAACGCAACCGTGCGAGCCGACGCGCGCACCCCGAAATCGAGAACTCCGGGGATGAAGGAATCCATGAGGTCGAGCGGGCGCGCCGCCTCCTGCGTCATCGGGAAAAGCTTTGAAATAAGCTCAAGCTGCTCGGGCGCGAGGTTCGGAAGCTTATCGGAAAGCATGAGTATGCCGCCCGATGCCGCCATTGCGGTTATATACGTCCTGATCTCCTCGTCGCTTCTTGTGCAGAGGCGCCAGCATTCCTCATCCTCATTCTCCTTCTTTCGGATTATGAGGCAATCGGCATCGCAAAGGAAGTAGTTTCTGTGATAATAGTATCTCTTGATAACGGAATTGAATACGTCACGGAGAGATTCCCATCTTTCAAAAACGTCACAGGAAACGCGCATTCCGTCGACAAGTCCGCACGCACCGCCGAGAGGCGCAGTGCACGCAAGAAGGAACGTATCGGGCGTGACCGATTCGCGTATGGTCTTCAGTCCGAGGCGGTAGTTTTCGAGTGCGGTCGCGGAAGGATCGTGATGTGCGCCGGGGGCAAGCGTACCCGTTATGATATCCATCTTGATATAGCGGAAGCCCCAATCGTACGAGATGCGTCGGAATATCGACGAGATATACTCCCTCACCTCGGGATTCGTGAAGTCGAAGGAAAGCTCGCGCCACGCGCCGCCGCCGGGAACGTGAACAAACCAATCCTCATGATCCGCAAAGACCTGCGCTCCCGGGTGGCATCCGAACGGCGCAAGCCATATTCCGGGGAGATATCCGTGAGATTTGATCTCGTCCGCGATCGCCTTCATATCGCCGAATTTGCCGTTCGGCATCCAGCTTCCCCAGCAGTCGTACCAGCCGTCGTCTATCTGGATGTACTTTATGGGAAGATCCTCGCGGTGACGATCGAGCACCGCCATATTGTCACGCAGGGTATCGGGAGTGATCCGTCCCGCGTAATAGTACCATGTACAGAATCCCGACGGATTCTCCCTCTCGGAGCGCTCGACTCCCGCAATTGAAGACACCGTTTTTGCGAAATCCTCGAGTCCGCTCACGCAGTCCGCGCATGGGGAGAAGAAGAACCACTCGGAGGTGATTTTTTCGGATGTTCCGATCGGATGCGCCTCGGGACGGCAATGCGCGGTCAGGCGTCCTTCGCGCGAGAAGGTAACTCCGGAAAAGTACTTTTCATATGTTGCGGCACCGAAAACGAAGCTGTCACCTTCGGTCGTGTCGAAAACAGTATTTTCGGCGCTGTCATACACCGCGTTGTAAACGGTATGCACCGTATCTATCTGAGACTGCATCTCGCAAACGCGGTTGCCGTTCGCTTCGGTATATCGGTTCACGATACCGCGTTCCACCGTGCGTGCAAGATCACCCGCAAAGGCGGTAAACTCGTCGGGCTCGTCTATTCCCTCCCAAAGGTTGGTGAAGGTCGATCTCACAAGAAAGCCTTCGTGACACGGCGCAAGCTCAACCGTCATATTGTCGCAGGATGCGCTTTCTCCGTCGGTGCTCCACTCTCCGACGTTCTTCACCTTCAGCACGTTGAAATCGTGACCCGGATATTCGATATATCCGCAGATCCCGGAGATAAGCTCCTCCCCGTCTGCGTATATGCAAAGTCCCTTTTCGGTAACGCGAAATTCAGCATTCATAAAAAACTCCGTTCCGCCGCCTCAGTCGGCATGGTTTTATTTTCGGGATGCTCCGCGGCATCCGTTTTTTCTATGTATTCCACAATTGCGGCAATATCGGGAACAATTATCTCCGCCGCCTTTTTCACATCGTCCTCGGCATTTTCGACGGCGCATCCGTGAAAAGCCGCAATCATGGGAAGATCGTTCCAATTATCCCCCGCCGTATATATCATGCCCTCATCGATCCCGAAAAGCCCGGCGATCTCACCGAGCCCGGTCGCCTTCGTTATCCCGGGCGGCGGCATATCGATCGATCTGTGATTTCTGAATACCCCGAAGCGTCCGTCGGCGATCGCCTCAAGCTCAACCGCCGCACGGCGGACGGGAAATGTATCGGGAATCGCTATCATCTGATCTATCCGCCCAAGCTTCAGTATATCGGAGATATCGGTCTTGCCGTCGGACGGCAAGTCGGAAAGATTCACGGAAAAGAAATCACGATCTGCGCAGCAGCACAGCGCGCCGAGCCCGTTCAACCTTGCGTATTCATACACGGGAAGCACGCTTCGGGAGGGAAACGAATGACGGAAAACGAACTCTCCCGAAGGATCAAACGCGGCTCCGCCGTTCTGACAGATCACAAAATCAAATTCACTGCCGAGGCAATCGAGAAAGGGCTCATATGAATTAGAATAGCTGCGTCCGGTCACGATCCCGAATATTCCGCCCTCACTGCGAAAATACCGGAGCGATTCCCTGTCCCGCGCCATGACGGTACCGTCCCGCGAAAGCGTTCCGTCGAAATCCGTTCCTATCAGGTATCCGCTGAACTTTGCCATTGCAGCTTCCTTTCCGATGATATACGTCGGCTGCGTTCCGCGTCGGCGTGTCACCGTCATTTTAAGTTTTTAAGTAAGAATTTTAAGTTTGTACTTTAATTATAGCAAAACGGAGTCCGTCTGTCAATAAGAATTATCACCGAAGCCCCACAATTTTCTCGAAAAAATAAAAGTTTATTTTTGTATTGACAATCGGGGCGCATTGTGGTAAAATAATCTTCGTCCGATACATTCGGGCCATTAGCTCAGTT
>URSW01000029.1 GCA_900550625.1 uncultured Eubacteriales bacterium | reverse complement strand
AGCCGCCGCAACGCGGTCGCGGAGCGTGGGATTGCCGCCGCGCACAACGTGAGCAAGACGCGCGAACTTCGTTTCGACGCCGGTTTGCTCCTGGATGCGCTTTGCAAAGCTCTCGGAGAAGTTCTCGACACCCTCGGCGACGATCACGATGAAGCTGCGCTGACCGTTTGCCTTCATGGTCTTGATCTTCTCGATTGCGGCAGCCTCGTCGAATTCCTTCTCAGGGATGACGGTTGCGACCGCGCCCGATGCGATTCCGGTGAGAAGCGCAATGTCTCCGGCGCCGCGTCCCATTACCTCGATCACGTTGCAGCGTGCGTGTGATTCGCAGGTGTCGCGCAGGCGGTCAGCCATCTCGAGAACCGTGTTCATTGCGGTGTCGAAGCCGATCGAGTAATCGGTGGAGGTTATGTCGTTGTCGATCGTGCCGGGGATTCCGATCGTGGGGATTCCGTGATTGGAAAGATCCGTTGCGCCGCGGAACGTGCCGTCGCCGCCGATCGCAACGATACCGTCGATCTGGTTCTTTTCGCAGTTTTTGAGAGCGTCAGCCATGCCCTCGGGGGTCTTGAAGCGCAGGCAGCGGTCGGAATAAAGAACGGTGCCGCCGAGTCCGGCGATGTTTGCAACGTCGCGCGCGGAGAGTATCTTCATGTCGTCCTCGAGAAGTCCCGAGTAGCCGCGCATAAGACCGTAGACCTCAACACCGCGCGACTGAGCGCAGTTGACGACCGCACGGACGGCGGCGTTCATTCCGGGTGCGTCTCCGCCGGAGGTAAGGACCGCGATTTTTCTGAAATTCTTTTCCATTTTCTATTCCCATCCTTTTTTGGTAAGTATTATTGAAAGCAACTTTTACACCATCCTACATTTTAATACATGCGCGGAAAAAAATCAATAGAAAATTGACCGAATATTGCCGCTGCGGTGCCATATGGAGATAAATTTACATAATTTTTATAAACCGCATTGACTTTTTCGCCTCCGCCTGTTACCATAAAACCGTAATATGCCCGGAAACGGGGCAAAAACATGAGTTACGGAGGATTCGGGAATGAAACTCGGAATGATAAGAGGGTACAGCGAGGACTTTTTCCGCTATACGAAGGATCACGGACTTGACTTTATCGAGGTCTGCACGAATTACGATAACGAGACGGAAGCGTTTATCGCAAATATCGAGGAGACGAAAAAGCTCATCGACAAATACGAGCTGCCGATACTTTCGGTCGGACGCTGGAATTCGGAGCCGATAAAGGACGGTAAGATCGACGCTGCGGTCAAGGATATGCTGAAGGAGCAGATCGACAAGACCGCGTATATCGGATGCCCCGTTTTCAACATGGGCGTGAACCGCGACGAGTCGGTAAGTCTTTTCAAAAATTATGTTCTTGCGGTGGAATATCTGCGCGAGATGTCGGATTACGCCCGAGAGCGCGGGGTGACGGTCGCACTCTACAACTGCTCTTGGAGCAATTTCCTCTGCGAGACAAAAACGTGGGAGATCGTGCTTCCCGAGCTTCCCGACGTCATGATAAAGTACGACTGCTCGCATGCATACGCACGCGGCGCGGATTATCTTTCGGAGCTTTACAGATGGGCGGACCGCCTCGCGCATATGCACATCAAGGGAAGCAACATCGCCGACGGCAGATATATCGACGATCCGCCGGCGGGAATCGACGCGCTCGATTGGAGACGGATATTCTCGATCCTGTACGCGCGCGGATACGACGGGACCCTTTCGATCGAGCCTCACTCCGCAATATGGCAGGGCGAGCTCGGCGAGCGCGGTGTTCTTTTCACGATCGACTATATAAGACAGTACATGCTCAGGTAAAGCCGCTCCGCCGCAGGCGGGAAGCGAATGCCGGAGCAAACGGAAAAAGGAGGGAGCCGTCCGGGACGGCTCCCTTTCGTTTTTGCGGGCAAAAGTGCGGATTTTCGCGCAAAAAGCGCGCAGTATTGCCTGCATTGAAAAAGAATTTAAATATTTTCTGTTTACACGGGTGATATAAGATGGTATAATAGGACACGGTATAACGTTAATTTGTAATCGTACGTTATCTTACCGTGTCCGCGAGTTTGATGCGGAGCATCAAACTCCAACGTGAGCAGGAATTTGTAAAAGTTTGGGCTTTCGCCCCTCCCGTGCTTTGCACGGACTCGATATTATGACGGCAGGACACGGTATAACGTTAGTTTGTGACTGCACGCTTACTTACCGTGTCCGCGAGTTTGATGCGCGGCATCAAACTCCAACGTGAAACCGAGGTTGAGCACGGTATAACGTTAATTTGTGACTGCACGCTTACTTACCGTGTCCGAGAGAATGACGCAGCGCGTCATTCTCCGACGTGAAACGGAAACTGAGCACGGTATAACGTTAATTTGTGACTGCACGCTTACTTACCGTGTCCGAGAGAATGACGCAGCGCGTCATTCTCCGACGTGAAACGGAAACTGAGCACGGTATGACGTTAATTTGTGACCGCACGCTTACTTACCGTGTCCGCGAGTTTGAAGAACATGGTATAACATCTGGCTCAATTTGTACGTTCACTTACCATGTTCCCGAAAACGGAGCCCCGCTCCGTTTTCCAACGTGAGTTCGGCCTTGAACAAGGCGTCAAACTCCAACGTGAAACCGGGGACGAGTACGGTATTACATTAGTTTGTAGTCGCACGTTCATTTACCATGCTCCCAAAATCGGAGCGGCACTGCGCTTTTCGACGCAGGTACGACTTTGCGCGAGGCGCTTTCTCCGACGTGAGCCGGAATGCGTCCGCATCCATGTTTCTCCGCGGCTGGCGGAGCATTGATTTTTCAGCTTAAGCGCGGGTTTCCCCGCTTTATGATCTACTTATGCACGGAGGTGACTTCATGCGTGGTTTCGGTGTGACCGACGTCGGACAGCGGCGCACGGTCAATCAGGACAGCTTCATAATAAAGCAGACGGCGGACGACCGTCTCCTTGCGGTTGTCTGCGACGGAATGGGCGGCGCGGCCGGGGGGCTTGAGGCAAGCTCGACGGCGGCAGGCACTTTTGCGGCTTTCGCCGAGGCGGAGCTTGAAAAGCTCGGCGATGGTGCTCCCCTCAAGGCGCAGAAGGCGGAACGGCTTCTGCGGCGCGCGGTCGATGCGGCGAACGAAGCGGTTTACGAAAGAGCAAAGGAAAACGAAATGCTCACCGGCATGGGAACGACGCTTGTCGCCGCGCTTGTGTACGGCGGCGACATATACGCGGTGAACGTCGGGGACAGCAGGCTCTACCTTATCTCCGGCGACGGGAACATCACTCAGGTGACACACGATCACTCATATGTTCAGTTTCTTGTCGATATCGGCAAGATAAGCGAGGACGAGGCGCGCCTCAGCACGAACAGGAACATTATCACAAGGGCGGTCGGCACATCACCCGAGATTGAGTGCGATTTCTTTACCATTTGTACCGACGGGATGGAGAGGGCGTGTATGCTTCTCTGTACGGACGGGCTTTCGAACATGCTTTCGACCGATGAGATCGCGGACAGCATGATCGGCGATCTTACCGATGAAAACGGACTTGCGTCGGCTTGCCGCACTCTTGTTGATACCGCGAACGAAAACGGCGGACCCGACAACATAACCGCGCTCCTTATATCGCTTTGACGGCGGATTTTTCGGAAAGGAACGGCTGTGCGAAAGAGCAGCCGGATGAATAAATGGAAGGCTACGAGAGATATGTCGGGCAGGTGCTCGATAACAGATACAGAATCGAAAGAATAATCGGCATGGGCGGCATGGCGGTCGTTTTCCGCGCGGAGGATCTTCTGATGCGCCGCATCGTCGCCGTCAAGATACTGAAGGACGATATTGCGCGCGACGAGGTTTCGGTGAAGCGCTTCATCAACGAATCGAAGGCGGTCTCCATGCTTTCGCATCCTAATATCGTGACGATCTACGATGTTTCCGTGCGTTCGGACGCCAAGTATATAGTCATGGAATATATCGAGGGAATAACCCTGAAGAATTACATGACGAAGAAGGGAAAGCTCGAATTCCGCGAGATAATCATGTATACCGAGCAGGTGCTCCGCGCGCTCGAGCACGCGCATCAGAAGGGGATAGTTCACCGCGATATCAAGCCGCAGAACATCATGCTTCTGAAAAACGGAATAATCAAGGTCATGGACTTCGGCATTGCGAAGCTGCCGAATGCGGAGACCGTTACCGTCAAGGACAGCGCGATCGGAACGGTCTACTATATAAGTCCCGAGCAGGCGTCCGGCAAGCCCATCGACGCGCGCAGCGACATATATTCGCTCGGCGTTATGATGTACGAAATGGCGACCGGCAAGCTGCCGTTTACCGCGGACAGCCCGGTTTCCGTCGCGCTCAAGCAGATAAACGATACCGCAAAGCCCGTCAAGGAGGAGATGCCGTCTCTTCCGCTCGGACTTTCGCAGATCATCGCGCGCGCCATGGATAAGTACCCCGATATGAGGTATCAGAGCGCTCAGCAGATGCTCCGTCAGGTGGTGCGCCTCGGGGACAATCCCGAAACGACGTTCAAGCCGCCGAAGCCGACGAAGAAGAAGGGGCGCGTGAAGACGAGCCGCGGCATGCTTCCGATAATTCTTGCGATAACCGCGGCCGTTTTTATTGTCGCCGTGGCGTCGGCTTTCGTCCTTGTGAACAAGCTGTTTCTCTCGGGCGACGATACCAAGACGATCACCGTCGATGAGTTTGCCGGCAAAACCTTCACCGACGAGCTTCAGAAATATTTCGACGCCTCGGATATATATCACCTGAATCTCAATCAGGTGTACGACTCCGACGCTCCCGCGGGCTATATAATGACGCAGGACCCGGCGGCGGGCGAAAACCGCAAGATCGAGCCCGGAAAGAAGAAGTGCGAGATCACGCTTACGGTAAGCCTCGGTCCGAAGACCATGAAGATGTCGGACGTGAAGTCACTCGATTACCGCGAGGCGACGCTTCTGCTCAAGAAGATGGGACTTCGCGTCAGCACGGAGTCGATCACAAGCGATCTTTACGATGTCGGACACGTTATATCCTCTGCGCCCGAAGCGGGAACCGTGCTTGAAGCGGGAGACCGCGTTGTGCTGTACGTCAGCACGGGCGCAAGCGGCGAGCGGATCACCGTGCCGAACTTCAAGGGCAAGACCGAGAAGCAAGTGCTTGCGGAGGCAACCGAGGCGGGACTTCTCATCGGCGATGTGTCATATGAGGAGTCGGAGGATTACGGCAAGGGACTTGTCGCAGATCAGAGCATACCGAGCGGAAGCCAGGCAAACAAAAACTCGATAATCGACTTCGTGGTGTCGCTCGGCGCGCCCGAGACCACTGCACCGGAGACTACGGAAGAGGTAACGGAGGCTCCGACGGATACTGCGGATATTACTGATACGGGCACCAATGTGACGGACACGGAAAGCCCGGCTACCGACGACGAAAGCTCGAATAAGGATACCGACGATACGGAGGACGCGGTTTACGCGGATAACAAGAACTGATGGCGGTGACAGCGGATAAACTGTACGCGACGATACTGAAGGGAGTGGGCGGGCTGTATACGGTCCGCCCCGATCTCGTCGGGGAGGATGTCCCGCCGAGAATAAACTGCAGTGCGAGGGGAAAGCTCCGCTCGGGAGAGGAAACGCCGTATCCGGGGGATCGCGTCGAGCTTGAATGCTCCGGCGGAGCATGGGCGATCGCGCGGATACTCGAAAGGAAAAACGCACTCCGCCGCCCGACCGTGGCAAACGTGACTCACCTTGCGGCGGTCATTCCCGCCGCACGCCCGAAGCCCGATCTCATGACCGCCGACAAGCTGATCCTTTACGCAGAGAGCGCGGGAATCGAGCCGATCGTCGTGGTGAACAAATCGGACCTCGCACCCGATTACGCGCGCCATATCGCGCAGGTGTACGAAAATGCGGGGTACCGCTCGTTTTTGATATCGGCGCTCGGCGGAGAGGGCACGGACGAGCTGAGGGATTACGTTCTTTCGGCATCATCGCCGTCGTCGCCGTCCACGGTTACGTTTTCGGGCGCGTCCGGAGTCGGAAAGTCAACGCTTATGACGAAGCTTTTTCCGGAGCTTTCGCTCGCCACGGGCGCGGTGAGCAGGAAAAGCGAGCGCGGTCGGCATACGACTCGCACGGCGGAGCTTTTCGAGGTCGCGAACGGGCTGTTTCTCGCGGATACGCCGGGGTTCACGATGCTCGATTTCGCCCGGTATAACTTCTTCCCGTCGGGTGATCTTGCGTATCTTTACCGCGAATTCGAGCCGTATATCGGCAAGTGTAAATATACGAAATGCACGCACCTTCGTGAGGAGGGCTGCGCGGTGATCGCGGCGGAGAAGGAGGGGAAAATATCCCCCGAACGCAGGGAAAGCTACATAAAAATATACGAGGAAATGAAAAAAACGCCCGATTGGGCGAGAAAGAATCAGCTCCGCTGACTGCGGGGCTGCGGCGGCACGGACCGCGGAGGTAAAATGTCAAGGATAATTCTCGGAGTGGATTTCGGCGACGCGCGCACGGGACTTGCCGTGGCGGGCAGGAGCGGAAGCATCGCGGTCGGCGCGGGGCTTATACGCGCGGACGGCTTCAAAAAGGCGCTTGCCGCCGTCAGCGAGGCGGCGAAGCGCGAAAAAGCGGAGCTGATCGTCGTGGGGAATCCGCTCAACATGAACGGCTCGGCGGGTCCGAGATCGGAGAAGTGCCGCGACTTTGCGGCAGCTCTCGAGGAGGAGACCGGGATCGAAACGGTGCTTTACGACGAGAGGCTGACGACGGTCAGCGCGCATCGGTATCTTTCGGATACCGGAGTGAGCGGGAAGAAGCGCAAGGAAAGCGTGGACGAGCTGTCGGCGACGCTGATCCTTCAGGATTATATAGATCGGTATCCGGAAAAGCTCGGCTGATCGGGAATGCCGTGATGTGCTTTGCGGCGGGCACTCGATCGGAAAAACGGAGCTGCCGCATACGCTGCTCTGCACGGGCAGAACGCCAAACCGAATGCGAAAGCATGCCGCTGCGGAAATTCTGCGCGGCGAGGGCTGCGGCGAATCGGCCGTGACCGATCACGCGCCCGTATCGTACGGGTGTACGAAAATGCGGCAATCCCGTACCGTCCGCGCACGGGTTCGGCGCGCGTCCGCACACCGCTCCGTCGGGCATAAGGCAGAGCAGAACGCCGCATTTCAAAGGAGGTCTTTATGCACGCAATAATAGTACTCGGCGGAGAGCGCATAACGTCTCTTTGCGCGCCGCTTCCCGAGAAGGCTTTGGTGATTGCCGCCGACCGCGGATGGGATAACGCACTCGCGCTCGGGCTTATGCCCGACGTGCTCGTCGGCGATATGGATTCGATATCCGCCGTTCCCGACGGCGTGGAGCTGCACCGTTCCCCTGCGGTGAAGGATGAGACGGACGCGCAGCTTGCGATCCGCTGTGCCGTATCGCGCGGCGCGGATTCGCTGACTCTTGTCGGACGAATCGCGGGACGTGCCGACCATACGCTGTCGCTCATATTTCTGCTCGAATCGCTGAAAAAGCACGGAATCGCGGCGGAGATCGTCGACGATATAAACAGGATACGTCTGCTCTCGAACGAAGCGTTTGCGCTTCGGCGCGCGGGATTCAAATATTTCGGACTGCTTTCGCTCGGCAGGAGCACGGTGAGCGCTTCCTCGTGCAAGTATCCGCTTGAGCGCTCCGAGCTCGTCCGCGACAATCCGTACGCGACGAGCAACGAGATCACGGGAGACGCAGCGTATATCGAGGTCTCCGGGGACGGCGTGCTTCTCATAGAGTCGGACAGGCTCGCATGAAAAAGCGGGCGGATTTTTCGCGCCCGCACACCCCGAAATCCCGAATTTTGTGCGCGGATCGCACCATGTCGGAAAAAATGCAAAAAACATTCGTTTTTTTGAAAAAAGGGGTTGATTTTTGAATCGGCTTATGATATAATACAAAAGCTGATTAACGGCCCGTTGGTCAAGCGGCTAAGACGTCGCCCTCTCACGGCGAAAACGGGAGTTCGATTCTCCCACGGGTCACCAATACCCACAGAAACGAACACATCAGTTTCCTTGTGTGGCATAATGTATTTGCCGTATCGATCGCTGCTGCGGTAAATGAAGGCAGGCACTGCATTTAATATGCAGTGCCTGCCTTTTTCTCACCACACTTTCTCGCTCACGTCGAAGACCTCGTACAGCGCATAGCGCAGGCGTGTGCCGCGCGCGACGCGGTCGATCGCCTTCTTGTACGCATACGATTTCCCGAGCGTCTCGCCCTTCGTATACGTCGCCTTGCCGACGGCGGAAAGCGCCTTCAGATACGTCTCCGCACTGCCGCCCGCATCCTCGATCTTCTCGAGCGCCTCCTCCTTCTTCGCCCGGTTCGACTCCGTGCATACGCGCTCGAGGAACACCGTCCGCTTCTCGTATACCGTCAGGCCCGAAGAATCAACGAGCACCTGCGCCTTCTCCCCCTGCTTCCCGCAGTCCCGGAGCCGGCTCAGCGTGTCCGCGATCTCGCCCATGTCGAAATCGCCGCCCACCTTGTCCATGAACTCCCGATCCTTCGCCGAAGCCGCAAGAAGATAGTACGCCTCCGCCTTGCCCTTCTTCGAAATCTCCGATTCCCGCAGCACGCGCCGCGCCTTCTCAAAGCGATCCTCGTCGGCTTCGTTCTTCCGAAGCTCCGTGCAGCTGTCGAGCATCTCCCAAACGTCCGCACTGTTCTCCCCGAGATCGTCAAGCTCCTTCTGCACCTGCCGCTCCTTCTTCGACGCAGCAAGCGCATAGTACGCGATCGCCTTCTGCTCACCCGTCAGCTTACTCTCCTTGATGAGATGCGCGACCGCGCGAGGCTCCTCGTCCGTGTTCTTCGTCGCGGCGATTGAGGAGATAAGACGGTATATCTCGCCCCGCTCGGCGCCCGACTCGTCAAGCGCCGCCATAACGTCGGCAGCCTTGGAGGACGCGCAGACTTCCGAGAACACCCGGTACTTCTGTTCGTCGGTAAGATCGTACTTCTCCGAATTGATGATCTCGATCTGACGGTTTATCACCCGGCGCGACAGATCCTCCGCCTCCTCGTCCTCGTCCCCTTCGCCGAAATACTTCGCCGCAAGCGTGTCGAAATCGTTCGCCCCCGACGCACCTTCCGCCTCGTCGTTCGTGAAGTACCGCGCCGCGAGAGCGTCAAAGCCGTCCATGCCCGATACGTCAACCTCTTCCTTCTCCGCACGGTCCGCCTTCTGCGAGGAAAGCTCCTTCACAAGGCGGTACGCCTCGACCTGGCTCATGCCGTATTTGAGCATCAGCTTGTACGCTTCGGTCGCTTCCTCGCTGAGCGCGCGGGAGCCGCCCGCCCAGAAGTCCGCATTCGAGTTGAACGCACTCTTTCCGACGCGCACCGCCGCCCCCTTCTCAAAGACACTGTCGCCCGCCGGATACTGAAGCCGTCCCGAATAGTCGTAGCTGCCCTTGCGCGCGATCGCATAGATTCCGCGAATGCTCTTGTTCAGCTGATTGCCGAACGGGAACCACGTCGCAACGTTCGAAAGCGCCGCCGAGCCGAACTGACGCCATCCCTTCGCCGCCACGTCCGCGTCGCCCGACGTTATCTTCTCAAGAGCCGAGCTTGCGGAATCGCTCCACAAACGCGGAACCGGAAGCCGCGCATCGCTTAGCCCGAGCATGCCGAACGCATTCTGCACGACCGGCATATCCCCGACGACATCCTCGCCGAGCGCCGTGAGCGCACTGTGCGCGTTGAATCCTCCCTCGCCCTTCTCGGTCCCGAGCGGACGTATCTTCAGAAGCTTTTCAAGCGCGTTGTCGAGAGCCGTGCGGAGGTACGTGTTCGTGCTCATACCCGAACCCGCGGCAGCTGCGTCAAGCGCATACCCCGCAAAATCAAACGGCACCGGAGTCTGACCGTAAAGCTCGTCCGTGAGACGGTTGAGAAGAAAAGCCCCGAGAAGATACTTCACAATGACAGCCGCCGTGTACTTTGCCGCCGCATTTTTTCCCTGCGTCCGGCTTATCTTCCGAACGTCGGCGGGAATATCCTGATCGACATGCGCCCATACGTTCGCCACTTCAAGCTGGAACGTCGTGAGAAGCTTCCACACAAAATTCTTGTTGCAGAACGCGATCGGCTTCGCTCCCTTCATTCTCGAGCCGACCACACTGTCCGCATACTCGTCCGCAAGCGCAAGCGCCGAATCGCTGTTCACACCCTCGTTCACAAGCTGAAGGTATTTCGTGCGCACGATTACACGGGATGCAAGATCGTCCACGGTCTCGAAAAGAAACGGGCCGATCTTGTTTACCGCAATGTCCGCGGCTTTGTTCTTCCCGGTCAGCTCGGTCGAAAGACGTTTCGTACCGCGCTTTCCGGTGATGAACACGCTGCGGCTGTCAAAGTCCGTCTTACGGTTCAGCTCCCGTGTGAAAATGTCCCTCATCGCGCGAAGAAGATTCGAATTGCCGCATTCCGCCGCCACCATCGGAAGCTGCACAAACTGCGCAAAGGCGGAGGATACGTTTCCGACTATCGCCGCCGCGGAAAAACGCCGTTCGAGCTTTTCGCCGATGTTGAGCGTGCGGCGCCCGAGATCGGACTCCATTCCGCGGTCTCCGGCGGTCTGCTTTCCCGCTATGATGTTCGTGTAATTGTCGAGCGCCGCAACATAAGGCGAAAGATTCCGGTTGACCGCCTTTCCGGTGAGCCGCTCGATCTCGGCATTGCCCGCATCCTCCTCCATGGTACCCTTGCGCATAGCCTCGCGTACATCTTCAATGCGGTTCTTGATCTCATCCGAAGCAAAGTATGTCCGGATTGCCTGGTTGAACTGCCGCAGCTTCTGTATGTCGTCCGTGTGGTAGAACATCTCCGACATGTACCGCACATACCTGTCGTATCCCGCAACGGCATCGTATACCGTGTTCTTTCCCGTGCGGCGCTGATGGAACGGATTCCACTTTTTCCCCGGCTTGAAATCCTTCGTCCGTCCCGCGATCTCGGTCGGAAGCTCGAATACCTCGTCGGTCAGACCGAAGCGCTTCAGAATCTCCGTCAGCTCCGTCATCTGCTTCTCCTGCATGTGCGGCGCGTAATTCTTTATAAAGCCGATCGGACGGTACCCGTGTACCACGAGAAAATCGTTCGTCGCTTCGTAAAATTCCGCATACTTCCCGCGAAGATAGTCCGAAATCGAGAGCGCGCGCCGAAAATCCACCCCGGCGGACACGGCTTCGGAGAACGCCGCAAGCTGTGCTTCGATCTGTGCCGAGTGCTCCTTCGCGTCGGAAAGCTTTTTGCGCTTTCTGTTCCGCGCTTCCCGCGACTGCTCCTTTGCGGCAGCCTCCGCTTCAAGAGCTTCGATCTTCTCATCCGTCCGGCGCTTTTCGTCCGTCTTGCTCTCGATGAGCTTGTCAACCGTGGGGAATTTGCCCGCCTCCTCGGCATCCGTACCCGCCTCGATAAGCTTCTGTGCGATTGCGCTTTCAGCCTCCGTCACCTTGCCGAAGGTTCGCGTGAATTCGTCGAACTGCCCGTTCACAAACCTCATGCGCTTCGCCTCGTTCAGCTGTATCGGCCTGAAGAGAAGCGCATTTATCTTCGCACCCTTTTCCTCACCGAATACCGCAAGATTGTTTCTCGTCATAGTGTTCGCCGTCAGTCTCAGGGGAGAGCGGCGGTGCGCATACTCGATCCCGTCGATGATCGGTTCAAGCTCTTTCGCAAATCTCTCGACCGTCGCCGCCCTCTGCTGAGGAATGCCCGCCTTTGACAGCGAATCGACGAGAGCATATGCGTCGGCAAGCTCGGATATTGCAAAGCGCTTGAAATTCGAATATTCTCTGAAATCCTCGATTCCGTGATATCCGTCGGCGATCGAACGCGCGTCCGCGATCTCTTTGGGCTCAAGCTCGTACTTGCTTATGATCTCCGAGGTGCTGCTCTTCGCACGGTAGTAATCCCGATCCCACGCACGGAGCAACGGAGCGTCACGGTAGTCGTTTACAAGCGGGGATGCGATCCGTATCCCGAGCCGCTGAAGGGCGGTCGGAGGCTCGCCCGCATTCATCCTCTTTATGATCATGTACTCCCATGCAAGATGAACGACGCGGTCGGCATCCATGGTTGAAGGAATGTTTGCTGCATACTGCGTGCCGTCGGCGATCTTTTCGGCAAACGCCTTTTCCTCGGCTGTAATACCGCTCTTTTCCACGATCTCCCCGATCATCCTGTTCGTGCGGCGCATGGCGTCCAGCCTCTCCTGCGGATCGTTTTCGAAGATGAGACGGTCGGCGGTGCGGTCGATCTTCTTCGCATCGCGCACGGCCTCCGCCTCCGTCTCGATGCGCTTCTTCTGACGTTCGCGCTTCTCCTCGATCTTTCTTTGAAGGTCAGCCGACTGCCTGTCGATCTCCGTGCGCACATCCTCTTTCAGAAAAGCTTCAAGCTCGGGATCGAGTCCCTCGGAGGCAGGCGCTCCGTCCC
>URSW01000028.1 GCA_900550625.1 uncultured Eubacteriales bacterium | reverse complement strand
ACAGTATGTATGCTCCCATCGCGGAAGGAAAGAAGGACGTTCTTTTCGCCACGGCTCACAATGCGGATGACAATCTCGAAACGCTGATATTCAATCTGATACGCGGAAGCGGCGCCCACGGACTTTCGGGAATCGCCCCGAGGAGAGGATACATCGTCCGGCCGATGCTCCCGCTCTCTTCGGAGGAAATCCGCGATTTCATGAGAAGCCGCGGCGAAAGCTTTGTCACGGATTCGACCAATGCAGATACATCCTACACAAGAAATAAGATCCGCACGCAGGTGATACCGATACTGCGCACCGTGTCTCCCGCATGCGAACGCGCGGCATACTCCGCGTCTCTTCTCGTCCGCCGCGACGACGAATATCTTTTCTCCGAAGCGCAGAAGGCGGCAGGGGGCAGGACATCGACTCCCGTTTCCGATATCGCCGCGCTTCCCGATCCCGTGCTTTCCCGCGCGGTGATGCTCATGTATTCGGAGGCGCGCGGCGAGCGCACCGATCTGAGATCGTCACAGGTCGAAGAATGCATGCGTCTCATCCGCGAAGGAAAGCGCTCCGAAGTCTCGCTTCCGGCGGGGGTCTCGATGTACATATCGGACGGAAATATTGCCTTCGCTCCCACCGAAAAAAAAGAAACGGCACCGTTCTGTGAAAAGCTTGTTTTTTCGGGCGGCTGCGATTTCTTCGATTTTCCCGGGCAGGGGTTCGCGATCGCACTTTCCGACCCGTATCTTCCCTGTCCGATTTCTCCTCCCGGCAAAAATATTTACAAAATATCTATACATACATCAATTAACTTTGATAAAATTAATGAAGCTATTTTCATCAGAAACCGCCTTCCCGGAGACAAAATAGTGTCCGGGAAAATGACGAAAAAGGTAAAAAAACTCCTTAATGCGGCGCACGCCGCAGACAGAGACAGCATCCCCGTTTTCTGCGATGCGGACGGCATATTTTACATACCCGGGATCGCCGTGCGCGACGGAATGAAGGACGGGAGCGGAAAATCCGTGCGCATTTCCTATTGGAAATAGCGTTTTATACGAAAATAATGCTCAGCGGAAGTGTAAAACACGCATCCGAATCATAAAATAAAAGAAAGGTACCGTAAAATGCACAAGACACTTATGGACAGGGACATAGAAAGGGTACTCCTTTCGGACAGCGAAATACAAACGATCGTCAAGAGGATCGCCGCGGAGATTGACCGCGACTATGCCGCAGAGGATTCAAAGCTTCTGCTTCTCTGCATTCTGAAAGGCAGCGTCGTATTTACGGGAGACCTCATGAAAGCGCTTTCCATACCCGCCGAGATCGATTTCATGAAGGTCTCGTCATACGGAGCCGGTACAAAGTCGTCCGGCCGCGTCAATATCATTCTCGATCTCAACAGAAGCGATCTCGCCGACTGCGATATCCTTGTTGTGGAGGACATCATAGACAGCGGACGCACTCTTGCATATCTTGCGGAATATCTGCGGATAAACGGTGCAAAATCCGTAAAGACCTGCACCATGCTCGACAAGCCTTCGCGCCGCGAGGTGGATTTCACTCCGGACTACATCGGAGCGGAAATTCCGGATGAATTTGTAGTCGGTTACGGTCTCGATTACAATGAAAGATACCGTTCTCTCCCCTATGTCGGAGTTCTGAGACCGGAGATATACGAAAAATAAAACTTACTGTATAACAACACCATTGGAGGAATGAATGAAGAGCAATCTTAAGATAGTCCTTATCTACGTCGTGCTGATAGGTGTGATAATACTTGCAACTGCGTCGCTTTGGAACACTATCCCGAGTGAGGAGATTCTGTACAGCGACATCCGCGCATATTTCGTAAAAGAGCAGGTCAAGTCATTCGTCATCAAGGACGCAACTCTCACGATGGAAATACGTCAGACGGACGAAAGCGGAAATCTGACGGACAAAACGAAGGAAGTCAAATATGAGCTCGGCGACATTTCGCTTGCTCTGTTCGTAAACAACATGGGCGATCTTATCGACGAGCAGCTGGACAGCGGAGTCATCGAGAAATGCGATTATCCGAAGCCCTATGAGCCTCCGGTATGGCTCAGGTATCTGCCCTATGTGCTCGTCCTCGTCGGATTTGTTGCGATCTGGTTCTTTGTTATGAAGCAGGCGTCCGGAGGCGGCGCGGGAAAGCCCGGCTCATTCGGCAAGGCACGCGCAAAGGCAAACGTGCCGGACAAGGACAAGGTTTATTTCAAGGATGTGGCGGGGGAGCCGATGAAGAAAAAGCCGAGCTTGAAGAGATCGTCGAATTCCTGCGAGATCCCTCGTTCTTTACGAAGCTCGGCGCAAAGATTCCGCACGGTGTACTCCTCATGGGTCCTCCCGGAACGGGTAAAACTCTTCTTGCGAAGGCGGTCGCGGGCGAGGCGGGTGTACCGTTCTACTCCATATCCGGTTCGGATTTCGTTGAAATGTATGTCGGTGTCGGTGCATCCAGAGTGCGTGACCTCTTCGAGACGGCGCGCAAGAATCCCGCGTCGATAATATTCATCGACGAGATCGACGCAGTGGGACGTCACCGCGGCGCAGGTCTCGGCGGCGGACACGATGAGCGTGAACAAACCCTCAACCAGCTTCTCGTCGAAATGGACGGCTTCGGCTCCAACTCCGGGGTAATTATCATCGCGGCGACCAACCGGCGCGATATCCTTGACCCGGCGCTGCTGCGTCCGGGACGCTTTGACCGTCAGATCACCGTAAACTATCCCGATCTCAAGGGGCGTGAAGAAATACTGAAGGTACATGCAAAAAACAAGCCCTTTGAAGCAGATGTCGATCTCTCCCGCATAGCACAGACAACGGTCGGCTTCACCGGTGCAGATCTTGCAAACCTGCTCAACGAAGCCGCACTGCTTGCGGCGCGCAAGGGCAAAACCCTTATCGGAAACAACGATATTGAAGAGGCGTCGATAAAGGTCATCGTCGGCATGCCGAAGAAAAACAACCGCATCAAACCCGAGGAAAAACGAAAGACCGCTTATCATGAAGCGGGTCACGCGATACTTGCGCATGTTCTTCCCTCGCTTGATCCGGTGCGTCAGATCTCGATCATCCCGAGCGGACGCGCACTCGGATATACTCTCAATCCTCCGACGGAAGACAAATACAGCGTATACCGCGAAGGAATGAAAGAGGAGATCTGTGAGCTGCTCGGCGGACGTGTCGCCGAAAAGATCGTCTTTGACGATATCTCGGGCGGCGCATCAAACGACATTCAGCGTGCAACGCAGATCGCGCGCAACATGGTAATGAAGTACGGCATGAGCGACAAGCTCGGTCCGATACTCTACGGTTCGGAGCATTCGAGCGACGAGGTATTTCTCGGACGCGACTTCAATTCTGACAAAAACTATTCAGAGGAGACCGCCGCTCTCATCGACAAAGAGATCAAGCGGATCATCACCGAGGAGTATGAGCGCGCCGAAAGGATCCTCCGCGAGCACAGAGAAAAGATGGACTTCATTGCGGAATATCTCGTAAAGAACGAAGTCATGGACGACCGTCAGTTCATCGAAGTTATGGACGGCGATCCCACGATCGAGCAGCTTGAGGAGATGGTCGCGGAGCGCAAGAGAATAAGCGATGCAGAAAATGCGGCGCGCGCCGAGCGCATACGCGAAAAGGAAAGATTGCGCGAGGAAGAGCGTAAGCGCAAGGAAGAAGCGCAGGCGCGACGAAACGGATCAAACGGTCCCGTTCCGCCGAATCCGTGGATATACCCCGAACCGCCGACCGACATGAACCACGGAAGCGGAAACGGCACGGGTGCAGGCGGCGCCGACGGTACGGGCAAAGGCAGCGGAGGAGAAGGAAACAACAGCGGAAGCAATTCCTCAAACGGCGGCGAAAACTGATCCTGCCGCAATTTATCAACAAATAAAAAAGGCTGTCTTTAAGCGAAATCCGAAGGTTCGGATATCCGAAAAAGGCAGCCTTTTTGTTTTCCGAAAATCGCTCATTTGCAGAAAGGTTCGTGCGGAGCGCGAAAGCCCCGCTTTACGGTCATCGGAGTTCGTTCCGTCGGCGCACCGAATCGTGATACTGCGGCAACAAAGCGTAAGGCAAAGAAATGCCGCGGCAGTTTGATTTTCACGCGGCACGGACACACGGCGGAAGATCGGCAAAAGATGTCGGCATAAGCACGTCAAATAAAAACGAAAGAGCCCGATGCCTGCATCACGCAGACCGAGGCTCTTTCGACGGTTTTATATTTTCGATTCCGTAAAACCGTGAGTGCTCACGGTGACGTATCTCTTTTTTCACCCGACCTTATGACGAGTGCTTGCTGCGGTAATCCTCGATCGCCGCGCGTATCGCCTCTTCGGCGAGCACGGAGCAGTGGATCTTGTGCTCCGGAAGTCCTCCGAGCTCATCTACGACCTGCTTATTCGTAACGCCCATTGCGTAGTCGAGGGGTTTACCCTTGATAAGCTCCGTTGCAAGCGAGCTTGCGGCTATCGCCGAAGCACAGCCGAAGGTATTGAACTTCACGTCGGTGATGATTCCGTCCTTAACCTTTATATACATCTTCATTATATCGCCGCATTTGGCGTTGCCGACTTCGCCGACGCCGTCCGCATCATCGATTTTTCCCACATTTCTCGGATGAGTGAAATGGTCGAGTACTTTTTCAGAATATTCCATGGTATCTTTCCTTTCCTTTTATCTTTCAAAATGAGCGAGCTCACCGCGCTCGAGCCTATCCCAAACGGGGGACATCGATCTGAGAAGCGAAACGGTCTCCGCGGTCGCTGCGGAAATATAGTCCATCTCCTCCGCGGTATTGTCGGCGGAGATCGTCAGGCGGAGCGATCCGTGTGCTATCTCGTGAGGCAGACCGCACGCAAGGAGCACATGACTCGGGTCAAGCGATCCCGAGGTGCACGCCGATCCCGAGGATGCCGCGATGCCCTTGAAGTCGAGGTGAAGGAGAAGACTTTCACCTTCGATTCCCTCGAAGCAGAAGCTTACGTTGCCGGGCAGGCGCTTTTCGCGCTCTCCGTTGAGGAAGCTGTACGGGATTTTCGAAAGTCCCGCGATAAGTCTTTCGCGCAGTGCGGTCATGGTGCGCCCGCGCTCCTCCATTCCGGATACCGCATCTTCGAGAGCCGCCGCCATTCCGGCGATCGCGGGAAGGTTTTCCGTTCCCGCGCGGCGTCCCTTCTCCTGCGCGCCGCCTGAGATCAGTGTATACGGACGGATTCCGCGGCGAACATACAGCACGCCGATGCCGCGCGGTCCGTGGAATTTGTGCGCCGACATCGAAAGCATATCGATCTTATCGCGGTGGACGTTTATCGGGAGCTGTCCCGCCGCCTGAACGGCGTCGGTGTGGAAAAGCACCTTATGCTCTGCGGCTATGCCCGCGATCTCCTGAATCGGTTCGATCGTGCCGATCTCGTTATTCGCATACATAACGCTTATTCCGGCGCAATCGTCGTTTATAAGCGCTTCGATATCCTTCGGTTCGACGCTTCCGCTGCGGTCGGTCTCACAAAGCACGGTATCGAATCCGCCGCGTTTGAGCCTGTCCATCGTATGGAGTATCGCATGGTGCTCGACCGTCGTCGAAATAACGCGGTTCTTCGATTTTTTCTTTCCTTCGGCGCCTATCGTAAACAGCGCCTGATTGTCGCTTTCGCTTCCTCCTGAGGTAAAGTATATTTCTCCGGGATCCGCGCCGATAAGCTCGGCGATCTTCTCACGCGATGCGGTGAGAAGTCTCGCCGCTTCCACTCCGAACGTGTGAAGGCTCGACGGATTTCCGTATATTTCAAATGCCGAAAGCATTGCCTCTTTCGCCTTGTCCGATATTTTCGTTGTTGCCGCGCAGTCGGCGTAAATCTTTTTCATGGCTTTTGTACCTCGCACTTTACGCGATCCTTTCTCATAATTTTCCGCAGAATTTTTATTTCCTATCTTTTCGCTATGATTATATCAGGTGAATTCCGATTTGTCAAGTAGGAATTTAAAAATTCCCGCAAAAAGCCGCAGAACGTATCCGTTCGGAAAATACGTTATGCGGCTTCAACTTATGCTGTTTTTCATTATATCCTCAAGCGTGACGCTGTCTACATATTCCGCGATGGCGCGGTCAAGCCCCGCCCAGAACGGATACAGCGTGCAGTTCCCGTGCTTTTCGCAGGCGTTTTCATCCTCTGTGCACATCGTCGGAGACAGATTCCCCTCGGCGGCGCGGAGTATTTCGCCTGCGGTATAATCGCGCGCTTCTCTCACAAGAGCGTATCCGCCCGACGCTCCGCGCGAGCTTTTAAGAAATCCCGCTCTGTTCAGGGACGATATTATCCGCTCGAGATACTTAAGCGATATTCCCTGACGCTCGGAAATATCGCGCAGCGGAACAAACGCGATCTCGCGGTGAGCGGCAAGGTCGAGCATTACCCTGAGCGCGTACCGCCCTTTTGTGGATATCCTCACTTTTTCCTCCGAAGCTAAAGTGTATCGTTTACTCTGAAATACGAATCGCTCAGGTATCTGAGCACATCGCGTCTTGTCACGATCCCGACGAATTTGTTTCTGTCATCGACGACGGGCGCAAAGTTACGTTCCATTATATCCATGACGATCTGCGCCATGCCGGCGTCTATGCGAAGAGGCGGCAGAGCGTCGGGTTTTAAAATCTCCGAGATTCTCACATCCTCCTGCGCACGCATGGAAAAATCGTCCCGATCGACCATGCTCCAAAGAAAATCCCCTTCGGAGAGCGTACCGACATACTCGCCTTCGGAATTCAGCACGGGAATCGCCGTATATCCGTGATATCTCATCTTTTCGAGACCCTGTCTGAGCGTACAGTCCTCCTCAAGAAAGGATGTCATGCTCTTCGGAACAATCAGCTTCATTATATTCATAAATATGACCGCCGCCTTTGAATTTCAAAGGCATCCTTTTCATTAATTGAGCGATACAGCGAACTTTTTCGCGGACACGGCGAAAGCCGTGATGCAAGGTGCGGCATATTGCCGGACAGATTCCCTGCCGGATTGAAGAACGTGCGGAGAAAGTACGTCTCTCCCGTTCGTCACGCGCCGCGGAAATTCACCTGCACGGATGAGCCCGCCGAACCTGCGCGATCTCCGCCGAAGCGGTGATACCGAGGTCGGCTGCCGTTTCGCTTTACCGATATAATGATACACCGCGAGTTTTACGGCGTAAATACGATTCTGTTAATTGTGCGGTCTCAAATGTAAACTTTTCCCGATGCTATCTCGCCGAAACCTGCTTCGTTTCAAGCGCGTTCGGATCAACTACCGTAGCGTACATATTTATGGCATCAAAGATCGGCGCCCAAACATTGCCGCCGTGCGCGGAAACAAATATATAGCCCGGCGTTTTCGATTTGAGATCGTCCTCTTTCTCCGTATCCTTATCGTATTTCACGGCATAGGAGGCAAGGCAGGTTCCCGCCTCGGTGGTATATCCGGTCTTTCCGCCGAGAATGAACATTCCGGGCGCCTCGTTTCCGTACATTCGGCTCTGCATCGTCGAATAAAGAGTTATTCCGTCGGGATGCTGCGGCGTTTTTTCCGTTGTATATTTATATGTGGAAAGTACGGTCCGCATGAAATCGTCCCTGAGTGCGTACTCAAGTATGAGCGCAATTTCGTGGCAGGTACTGTACTGATTCTCGTCGTGAAGTCCCGTCGGATTCATAAAATGCGTGTTTTTCAGTCCGAGCTCAGCCACCTTTTCATTCATCATATCTGCGAAAGCCGCTTCACTTCCCGCCGTATAAAGGGCAAGGGCGACCGCGCAGTCCGCGCCCGACGGAAGTATGAGCCCGTACATCAGATCGCGCAGCGTCACCTGCTCGCCGTTCAGAAATCCCGCAACGGAGGCGTTCTCGAGGAACAGCGGATCGGTTATCGCGGTCGTCATTTCGAAGGTATCGTCGAGGTTTTCAGCGTGCTCGGCGGCGACGATCAGAGTCATCATTTTGGTCATCGAGGCGGGATACATTTTCTCGTCACCCTTTTTCGATGCGAGAACCGTATTGTTTTCAAGATCAATGAGAATTGCGTAATCCGAGGAAATATCGTTCTTGCCGATTGTCCTGCTGTCGGGTGTGTACGAAGCGTACATGTCCGATTCGGTATCCTCGATATTGCCGCCGACGCCGCCCGATGCGCTCCTGTCAAGGGTCTGCCCGGAAACGCTGTTTCCGCTGCCGCCGACCGAGGTACACTTTGTCACGGCAAGTGCCGCCGCAAGGATTATTATGAAAACGACAATCGGAACGACAAGCCTTCCGAGTGTGCCGCCTTTGTTTTTTTCTTCGTGTTTTGCGTGTTCTCCGCTCTGCGGTGAGGTTGGTTGATTCTGCCGATCCATCGAATATCTCCGTTTTCAGTATCTGTGTTCATCTATTAAGTAATTATATCACATTTTACCGCAGAATGCAATACGGATACGGCGCGAACGGATTTTTCGATCAAATTGTACAAAGCCCGGCGACCCCCGAAGAAAGGGCCCGTCTGCGGAATTGATTTTCAAAATACGCCGCAGATTTTCAACTTTTTCCTTGACTGTCACTCAAACGTATGATATCATTTAATCATCAAAATTCTTCAGATACGGGAGAAAAACATGGTAGAAGAAAAAAACAAGCTTACCGCGGGCGCCGATGAGCGAACCCCGTCACATCCGCAGTATTTCTCATGGGTAAACAGCACGAACGAAGGCTCCACCGAGGCTCAGACCCTCATAAATCTCGACTATTTCCGTTATCTCTACGATACATACGGAATGCGTCTCGAGATCTACGCATGGGATGCCGGAAACCTCGACGGAAGCGCAGGCACATATCAGCTTCTCGGAAAATCCGAAAAGCTCAAGAAGCAGTATCCGAACGGCTACGGTCCGATGCAAAGATCGGACCCCGCCTCGGAGTATGGTGCGGTCCCGACGGATTCGGCGACACCGAGGAAAGCGCAAAGGCGCGCACCGAGCAGATGGTATCGCTCTGCCGCGATTTCCACTTTGCTCAGTTCAAGATCGACGGTGTATGCGGACAGCTCGCCGAGGAGCATCAGCCCCTGTTCGTCGAGATGATGAAGGAATGCCGCAAGTATTCTCCCGATCTCGTACTGCTCAACCACCGCCTCTGGCTCGGAATCGGAATGCCCTATGCGACCACCTTCCTCTGGCAGGGTGCCGAAACATATGTCGACGTACACATGGGCAACCTCATCACCGCGCCGCATCACCGCGCATTCTTCGCAAGCCGCGGCAACGTACCGCAGCTTCTCCGCCTCACGGAGGATCACGGCGTGTGCATATCCTCCTGCATCGATTACTTCGAGGACGATCTTATTTTCCAGGCGTTCGGACGCTGCCTGATCCTCGCCCCCGAGATCTATGCAAACCCGTGGCTAATGCGCGACGACGAGGAGCCGATCCTCGCACGCATATACAACCTGCACTACCGCTTCCGCGACATTCTCGTAAACGGCATGCTTCTTCCCGGCGGCACATATCCGCCGAACTCCGTTTCCCGCGGAACGCCTTCGCGCCGCTTCCTCGTTGTCGGAAACGACGAGTGGGAGACATGGCACATGTACCTCCGTCTCGACGCCGAGATCGGTCTCCAGCCCTGCGAGAAGGTCACTGTATGCTCTCATCATCCCTATGAGAAATACATCGGTGAATTCAACTACGGCGAAGTCATCGAGGTTGAGATCGAGCCCTTCCGCGCCGCTCTCTTTGAAGTATGCGACAGCCGCGAAGCAGATGTCATGCTCACGAACTGCGAATACGAGGTTCTCCACGAGGACAAGGCGGGAAAGATCGACCGCATAAAGGTCGTATCCTCCGAAGGAAACATCAAATACACCGACGGACGTGATTTCAGCGGAGTTGACGGAGAATTCGACAACACGCTCCGCGCTCCCGAAAAGCTCGCCTCAATCGGCGACGGCGAATTCGACGAGAAGGTATCGGACAGCGCCGCGAAGATGCTCGAGGTCGCAATGTTCGTTCAGGATCACGATTCACTCGAAGCACGCTCGCTCAAGCGTTCCGGCGAGACCGCGATTCCCGAGGTCAAGGCAGCGCGCGACGCTTTCTTCGGTCAGAAAACGTACATGCTCCGCGGACCCGAAAGCCGCTTTGCATTCGACGGCAATGACGACACCTTCTTCGACGGCATATCAAAGACCTTCTTCGGCGGACTTCGCCGCGACGGCGGATGCCTCCGCGTCGATTTCGGCGAGGTGTTCGATGCGGACTTCATCGAGCTTGAGTACTTCGACATCGACGAGTCGATGGCTTACGAGGTCAAGAAGCAGGTTCTGCCCGGCAAGTGCGATTTCTCCGTCGATCTCGAGAATTGGCACGAGAGCACCGTTGAGGATGTCACCACGCTCCGTCATGAGACGACCGACGTTCTCATCCACAACGTACACAACATCGTACAGCGCGACGGACGCCGCCGCGTCGTAAGATACGCACTCGGCGGTGACGTGCGCTACTTCCGTATGCCTCAGCCGATCGACCGCATCTACCGCATTTC
Source organism: uncultured Eubacteriales bacterium (assembly GCA_900550625.1). GTDB lineage: Bacteria > Bacillota > Clostridia > Oscillospirales > CAG-272 > UMGS1312. The sequence continues at coordinate 2,705 of URSW01000028.1, read as the reverse complement.
TCTCACCAAGGACGGCAAGCGTCTCGAGCTTACCGCGCCGAGGGCAAACAACCTCATGCCCGTCGGACGCGAGGTAAAGTACTCAAAGACTCTCTCCGTCAGCGTCGCTCCCGAGAGCTGGAGACACGGATGCTATCTCTCCATCGGTCTTGAGGGAACTCACGGTGCAGAAGGTGCGTATGCCGTAATCGAAAGCGCAGACGGCGAATTTTTCGGATGCCCCGACCGCGCAGCCGGCTACAACTCGAACATCTGGGAGTGCCGCGCAAACTTCTCGTACTTCGCCGATCACCACTACACCTACTATTTCCCCGTTCCCCGTGAAATGTGCGGAAAGGAATTCAAGATCCACATTCTCGGACTTGACGAGGGAAACAAGAAGTACGGTGTAAACGTATATCTCTGCGACGACAAGACCGAGGTCACCGGTATTGAAGCAGACGTAGAATTCTGATTCGGATACGCAGCAATGCGCTGAATTCCGGATAGCTTATCTTTAATCCCCCCTTCTGCGTTCGGGTCCGGTATACGGGCACCGAAGCCGAAGGGGGATCTTCGTTTTGACGGCGAAAAACTACTTTTCACGAAGGCCTAAAAACGTCTCGATCTTCCCGACCGTATCCTCGCTTATAAAGTGCTCTATCTTCTCCGTCTCCTCAAGCCTCGCCTCGCCGCACACATTTTCGAGCAGCGCGGCGACCGCGTGGTGCCTGCGGACGAGGTATGCGCCTTTCTTCTCTCCCTCGGGAGTAAGCGTCACAAAGCCGTACTTTTCAAATGTGCAGAATCCCGCCTCTCTGAGCGACGACGCCGATCTCGACGCCACGGAAGCGGACACGCCGAGCCATTCGGACAGGTTCTTTACCCTCACCGGCACGCTGCCCGTGCGGTAGATCATCTCCAGAAAGTCCTCGAGATTCGGGCTGATCTCCCCCGGCGAAAGCTTAATATACGCGCTCTGCGTAAGAAATTTTCCGTTTTCGGTTTCCCCTATACGATCATCCCCATATATTGTTACTGTGAAACAAAGTTTCAACGATACAACATATGAAGGAGAACGTAAAAAAATGACGCTTGACAAACTCAGACCCGGCGAGCGCGCCGTGGTCATGGAAATCGATGAAAACCCGCTGAAGCGACGGCTTCAGGAACTCGGACTGTCCGAAGGCTCCGAAATATCCTGCCTTTTCGCAAGCCCGCTCGGCGATCCGATCGCATACCGCTTTGCTTCGTCCGTGATTGCAATCCGCATATCGGATTCAAAGAGTGTACGCTTATGGGACTGAGCCGCGAAAAGGAAAACGGCAGCCGCCGCGTTCGATCCGACATGACGGTCGCGCTGTGCGGAAATCCGAACGTCGGAAAAAGCACGGTATTCAACGCGCTCACGGGGATGCACCGCCATACAGGAAATTGGACGGGAAAGACGGTATCCCTCGGATTCGGCGCGGTGAAATGCGGCGGAAGAAAAATAGAGCTTGTCGATCTGCCCGGCGCATATTCGCTCGATTTTCTCAGCCCCGAGGAAAAGGTCAGCCGCGACTTCATCGCATCGGGTGAGGCGGAAATGTCCGTGATCGTATGCGACGCGCTCGCGCTCGAGAGAAACCTGATCCTCGTGATACAGATCTTGGAGATAAACCCGCGCGCCGTCATATGCCTCAATCTGATCGATGAGGCAGAAAAGCGCGGGATATACCCCGACTGCCGCGCACTTTCCGATGCGCTCGGCGTACCCGTGATCCCATGCGCAGCAAGAAGCGGCGCGGGGCTTGACGGACTTTGCAAAGCAATGTCGAAGGTTACTTCGCCGTCATCATACCGCACGGATTACGGTCCGCTCATCGAAAGCGCGGCGGATGAGCTTGTGCGCACACTCGAAATCAGCCGCTTTGATGCTCTCGGCGTGATCTCGGGAAATTTCGAGCCCGCCGCCGGGAAAGAAAATTCTGCAGCTGCCTATAATGTGGCAAATCTTCTGAAGAAGCGCGGAATATCGCCAGCCGCAGCCGCCGAGTTCATCCGCACAAGACGCGCCGCAGAAGCTTCGCGGCTTGCTTTTTCCGCAATTGCGGAAAAGCCGTTACCCTCCCGTGCCGCATCAATATGGGATCGTTTGCTCACGGGCAAATACACCGCCGCGCCGATAATGTGCGCGATGCTGTTTCTCATCTTCTGGCTGACGGCGTGGGGAGCAAACTACCCGAGCGAGCTTTTGTCGTCGCTTTTCGGCGGACTTGAAGAGCCTCTTCGCCGTATCCTTCTCGATTTGTCTCTGCCGCCCGTGTTCGTGTCGGCTCTGACCGAGGGGATATACCGCGTATCCACATGGGTGCTCTGCGTAATGCTGCCGCCGATGGCGATCTTCTTTCCGATATTCACGCTGTGCGAGGACTTCGGGATTTTACCCCGCATTGCCTTCAACCTCGACCGCGCATACAGATCGTGCGGCACCTGCGGAAAGCACGCGCTGACCTCGGCGATGGGCTTCGGATGCAACGCGGTCGGCATATGCGGCTGCCGCATAATCGAATCCGAGCGGGAGCGCCGCATAGCGATGCTGACAAACTCGCTCATCCCGTGCAACGGCAGGATCGGCGGCATATTCATGGTGATTTCCGTATTCATATCAAGCTCCGCCGTATACAAATCCGCCGCGTTCTTCGCGGTATTTGCGTTTGCCGTCGCGTCTGTGTTCGCCGTAT
>URSW01000027.1 GCA_900550625.1 uncultured Eubacteriales bacterium | reverse complement strand
ACGCCTCCCCGAGGTCAGGGAATCCGTTGTTCTCTCACGAGAAGGCGAAAACGGAGTTACCATAGTTGCGATAATCGTTCCCGAAATCGCAGAAGACAGCGATTATTCCGCGCTCAGCGAACGCATAAAAGAAGGTATCGCTAAAATAAACCGTTCCCTTCCGTCGTACAAGCACATCGGAAAATTCGAAATACGCAGTGAGGAATTCGAGAAAACTCCGTCAAAAAAAATAAAGCGTTTCCTATTGCATTAACGGAAAAGCAGTGATATAATATATGCTGTTGGTTTAATCCCATATATTGATTGGAGAATTACGATGTTTGAACAGTTAAAAGAGCTTCTTGTGAATGAACTTTCGGTAAACGCCGATGACATTACCATGGATGCCGAGCTTGTTTCCGATCTCGGAATCAATTCCCTCGAGCTTGCGGATTTCGTTCTCCTTTGTGAGGAGCGTTTCGGAGTGTCCATCAGCGATGACGATATCCACAAATTCATCACTGTCGGAGATGTTGTAAACTACCTCTCCGAGAAATCCAACTGAAACAGAAATACCGTTAAGTCAAGCTTTGCACAGAACACCTAATGATGTACTGTGCATTCTTGTCGTTAAGGAGTTTTTATGGAAAAGATAAATATCCGCGGCGTGAATTTTCTCAACACCACCCTCGACGGCGCGGCAGAGTACATTTGGCAGCGTTTCGCCGACGGTGAACAGACCGCGGTATTTACGCCCAATTCCGAGATCGTGCAGAACTGCATCGATACTCCCGAGCTTTACGAAACCGTGAATTCCGCCGAGGTGATAATCCCGGACGGGATCGGCGTAATAAAGGCGGCAAAGATCCTCGGCACACCTCTCAGGGAAAGAATTCCCGGAGTTGAGCTCGGCGAACGCATAATAAGAGAAAGCGCCGGGCACAGCGCGAAGATATTCTTTCTCGGCTCAAAGCCGGGAGTAGCGGAGACTGCCGCCGAGGTAATGAAGGAGCGCTATCCGTCGATCGACATCTGCGGATGCCGTGACGGCTACTTCAAAAAGGAAGGCAGCGAATGCGATGAAGTCGTCGGCGAAATAAACGAAAGCGCCGCAGACATACTCTTCGTATGCCTCGGCGCTCCGGTGCAGGAAAAATGGATCTGCGCAAACCGCGCACGTCTCTCCGGTGTCAAGGTGTTTCTTGCTCTCGGCGGTTCGCTCGACTCATATTCCGGCAACGTCAAACGCGCTCCGGAATTCTTCTGCCGCCACGGACTCGAATGGTTTTACCGTCTGATGTGTCAGCCGTCCCGTATAGGCAGAATGATGAAGCTGCCGAAATTCTATTTCGGCACATGGCTCTTCAAGCTGAAAAACAAAAATCAGTAAAGTCCCGCAAGGCTTGCGACGATCTGCGCCGCCTGCTCGGTCGTCAGGCGGTCGGTCGCAAGCATGAGATCGTAATTCTCGGGCTTGCCCCATTTTCGACCCGTGTAATAGTTATAATAATTCGCGCGGTGACGGTCGGTCTTTATGATTATGCTTTTGGCTTCGCTCTCGCTGAGCGAATGGCGCTTGCATATTTCATTCACTCTGTGGGTAAAATCAGCATAGAAAAACACACGCAGAACGTGCTCTCTTCCCTCGAGAACCGAATCCGCGCACCGTCCGACGAACACCGACGGTCCCTGTGCGGCAAGCGATTTTATAAGATCCGACTGAGCGAAAAACAGCCTGTCGTTTATCGGCTGTATTGAAGGCGATATCGTATTCGCAAACATCGACGATCCCGTTGCAAGAGTATAAAGCACGCTGTTCGGGATTTTTTCGTCTGCATCGACAAGCTTGTCGGAGCTTATGCCCGTTTTCTGAGCTGACATCGTTATCAGATTGTTGTCGTAAAATTTCGATCCCGTCAATTCCGCAACCGCCCGTCCGATCTCGCGTCCGCGGCTTCCGTACTGTCTTGCGATAGTAATGACTCTGTGCATAAAATCCTCCGTTTTTCCAAGCGGGCGCCGCGTATCCGAACATTGCCGAATGCATTCTTACAAAACCGAAGCATCGGCATAATCCGACCGATGTCGGACATATCGGACGCCTGCGCACCTCTTCATATAAATTATACGCCAAAACGACGCCAAAGTAAATACTTTTTTGCAAATTGAGGCTCTCGGCGCGAAAATATGTTCGAAAATACGCCGGAATCCGCCCGGCAAAAGCAAGGATTCCGCTTTGAAAGCGGGATTGGTGCCGACTTTTTTCGGTGTCACCGAAAAATCCACTGTAATCTGCGCCGCCCGGACGGCGGCAAACGGAGATAAATATGATAATAATAGGCTTCAAAAAAGCCGCCGAAGCTCTGCATCACGAAGCAGGGGAAGCCCTGCGCGATCGGATGCTGGCGGAATTTCACAAAATAACATCACCGGTCATCACCCGCGAGGAATACGTCAAGCCCGCGGTCAGGGAGAAAATTCCCTTCTCCGTATCCCACAGCGGGGATATTGTAATATGCGCAATGGGCGCGGAGGGGTGCGCCGATCTTCCGAAGCTTCGCTCGGGCGAAGAAATAGCCGAGGGCTTTTTCCTCGCCGATGCGCGTCCGTGCGCCGAAATCGGCGCGGACATCGAAAAGATATCGGACAGGCGTTCGCCCGAACGGACTGAGGCGATCGCCGAAAGATATTTCTCATGCGAGGAGCAAGCTCTCATTCGCAGCTCCGACGATCCCGTAGGATGCTTTTACGCGCTCTGGACCCGTAAAGAAAGCTATATAAAGCTGACGGGGCGCGGGCTTTCCGCCCTGCGCGCAGCCGATACGCTCTGCATTCCCGAAAGCGCCGCTCATATCTCCTTCACCCTTCTCTCCAACGGCGAAAAATACTCTCTGTCGGTATCCTTCACCGAATAAGCGGAGCAGAATAACCTTCCTCAAAGACCATATATTTGGGGTTACATTTTTCCTCGCCGCACACTATAATAATAGTGAGGTATGTGACGGACACGGCACATATGCGGAAAGGAACAAGCTGATGGAAATAATAAAAATCAGTCAGTCGGAACTCAAGGTTACGATGACCTCAGAGGATATGCAGAGATACGATCTCGACTGCGATACGCTCGGGGACGATCCCGAAGAAAGCAGGAAAGCACTGAAATGCATTCTCCGTGAAGCAAAGGCGGAAAAGGGATTTTCCGCGGCGGGAGAACGACTGCTCGTGCGCGTTTTTCCCTCACGCGACGGCGGATGCGAAATGTTTGTAACGAAGCTCGGCGCCGGCGAAGGCGCGGAAAACAAAAAATGCATTCCCGGATTTTCCGTCCATCCGGCGGAAGGAGCCTTTATTTATTTTTTCGAGAAGCTGAGCGATATGGCATCGGCATGCCGTCGGCTTTATGAGGCGGGGTACCGCGCGCCGAGCGCGGCGTACCGCGATACCTGCGGTAAGCAGGCGTATTATCTGGTGATAAGGACAAAAACTCCGCTGTGCGAAGAAATGGGCGGGGTTCTTATGAAGATCGGCGCGGTCTACTACATAAACGAATTCTGCGCACTGCTGTGCCTCAGTGCGGTGGACCGTCTGTCCGAATTTGCATAAAACACAGGAGCACCCCGGCATGGGTGCTCCTGTGTTTTGGAAAGGAAAGTATTTTATAACTCAAAGGAACGGTATTCGCCGAACCTCCAAGAGCAAGTATTGTACGGGCGGCAAAACGATAACTTTGCTGCCGCTTCCGGCACAAAAAAAGTTCAAGCGCCGCCCGGCAAAGCCGGAAACATCGAAGCCGCGCATGGTGCGGGCAGCACAAGCTGCACCGAGACCGAAATTCGAGCTTACGTCGGAGAATGACGCGCTGCGCCATTCCCGCGGACGCAGCAAAATAACGTGCAAGTTTCGCCTGATGTTATGCCGTGTCTCTATTATACCATGAAGCAAAAATGCTTGCTTGCAAGGGCATTTTTGAAGCCATCAATATCGAAGCCGCGCGTAGCGCGGGGCAGCGCAAGCTGCGATGTTTGCAAGTATTGCAAACATCACTGAAGATATTATATCACCATCCTCTTTTAAATACAATACTTTTACGCAATTTTGTTTGATTTTTTTATTTTTTAATCAAACAATCTGATAAAATGCCGAAATTCCGTTTTTGGGAGAGCTTCGGCATCACTTTCCGTGCTCCGTTAATTACTTATTTGCAGCCGCAGCGTACAAACGACTCGCAGTCGACACACTGACATACGGTGGGGTCCTTCTCGTGAGTACCGATTTTTACGGTGTTGAGTCCGCAGTAATCGGATTCGCAATGGTTGGCGCACTCGGAAACGGTGCACTGAATAGCTCTGTTGGGTTTCATATCAGACATTTCGCATCTTCCTTTCATGATGAAAAAGAATTCCGGGATCTTTTGAATCCCGGAATTATTATCTCCGTCCGACACGCTTTTGATTCGTGTTTTCACCGTTTTTTCAAATCACATACGGAGTCCGCGTTATGAAATACGACGACGGCAGAGCTTTTTCGAAAAGCAATGTGTAAAGCTCGTCCGCACGAGACGATAGCTCGCGTTGGCGGCGCTCCGACGCAGACGTGAGCCCCGACGACGGTTTTGTGACGACATTTATTTTCCCCGAGCGCCGTGCGGCGGCGAGAATTTCTCTTCCTCGTCCGTTCGCGGCGAGCAGATTCGTATATGCCGGTTCCGACGAAATATCCTCCGGCGTCACGCCGAGAAGCGCAAAGATCGCGGCACGGACTATGCGCGCATTCGTATATTTTTTCGTTGCGGCAAGCGAAAAAAATTCCTCTGCGCTTCCGCTTTGCCGTGCAGCGGATCTCAGCCGGTTTCCGAGCCCGCCGCGGCATTCCGCGATATTTTCGAAATCGGTGCCGCACATTCTGAAGAACATCCACAATATCTCGCGGAGCTTTGAGACATCCGCGCGCGGCGTATTCATCATCATTTCAAGCGATGCGGGCGGGACAAACGGCGCGCCCTCCTCCGCCGTCATGCCGCGAAGCTCGGTCGCGGAAAGTGCGTCATCCGTTCTTTTCACAGGAACACATTCGATCTTCGCCGATCTTATATACTCAGCGGCGAGAATATCGTTCGGATTATCGCACTTTTCACGGGAATATCCGGGGCAGAGAGTGCCGAGCACCTTCGATCTTATCACAGCCGCGCCGAGCGCGGGATCGCGCTTTTCGGTTTCCGAAAAAAGTCTGCGGTATTCCTCGGATGAAAGAGTCCGCGCAATATCCGAAAGAAGCTCGCGGTCGGCACACGACGATCCGAACATAAGTCGGTCGGCGCCGATGCGCTCCGCGATCGACACCCCGGCGCGGGCGAAGAATTCCCCGCCCGACGAGCAGTACGGAAACGGAAGCTCGACCACGAGATCCGCTCCCGAGCGGACGGCTGCCTCGGCGCGCGCGTACTTATGAAAAGCGGCGGAAAGCGCCCGCTGTGTGAAATTCCCGCTCATCACGAGAACCACAGCGTCGCCTTTCGCCGCTTTCATTACATGCATATGTCCGTTGTGAAGGGGATTGAGTTCGCACACTATCGCAGTTACAGACATACGCCATCTCCTTTTACGGGCAAATTCCGCTTAATCGGTAAAGTATATCATATTTTACTCTTTTTCGCCGGAATTGTCAACACCGTTTTCCCCGCTGCCGCCGTCCGCGGGAGCGTCTTTCTCTTCGCCTTTCTCGTCGGCGGATTCGGGAGAAGCGCCCTCCTTTTCATAGGCAACCTTGCCGTCACGCATTACGCACTTCACGCTGTCGCCTTCCTTGACCTCGCCCGCAAGAAGAGCCTCCGAGAAGGAGTCCTCCACTCTTCTGACGATCGCACGGCGAAGCGGACGTGCTCCGTACACGGGATCGAAGCCCTCTTTTGCAAGATGTGCAACCACCTCGTCGTCAAAGGAGATCTCGATACCGAGCGCGTTGATGCGCTTTTTGACCTCTTCAAGCATGAGAGACGCGATCTTTCTGATATTTTCGTCGGTCAGCTTGTTGAAGATTATGATCTCGTCGACACGGTTGAGGAATTCCGGCCTGAACGTTGCCTTGAGCGAATCGGAAACGGACTGCTTCATTCGCTCATAATCCTCGGAGGATTCGTCTGCGCTGAATCCGAGAGGATTGTGTGCAGCCGTGATTCCGGCAGCGCCGACGTTGGAGGTCATGATGATGACGGTATTCTTGAAGTCGACCTTTCTGCCCTGGGAATCGGTAAGATGCCCGTCCTCAAGTATCTGAAGAAGGATATTGAACACGTCGGGATGCGCCTTCTCGATCTCATCGAAAAGCACTACCGAATACGGATGACGGCGTACCTGCTCGGTAAGCTGTCCGCCTTCCTCGTATCCGACGTATCCGGGAGGTGAACCGATAAGCTTCGACACGCTGTGCTTCTCCATGTACTCGGACATATCGACACGGATCATCGCGTTTTCATCTCCGAACATGACATCCGCAAGCGCCTTGGTAAGCTCGGTCTTGCCGACGCCGGTAGGTCCGAGGAAGATAAACGATCCGATCGGACGGCGCGGATCCTTGAGTCCCATTCTGCCGCGGCGTATCGCGCGTGCAACCGCTTCAACAGCGTCGTCCTGCCCGATTATCCTCTCCTTGAGAATTTTGTCGAGGTTGAGAAGTCTCTCCTCCTCCTCGGATGCGAGCTTCTTCACGGGGATACCCGTCCATGCGGTCACGATATCGGCGATATCGTCGGCAGTCACCACAAGCTCGTTTGCGTTCTTTGATCCGCTGCCGCCGACATTCTTCTTCGCTTCAAGCTCGTCGCGCAGCTTCTTCTCCTCATCGCGGGCATGAGCCGCCTTTTCATAATCCTCGCCCACGATCGCCTCTTCCTTCTCGCGCGCCGCAGCCTTCACTTTTTCTTCAAGCTCGCGCACGTCGGGAGCGGGAGTATAGCTTTCGATACGAAGCTTTGATGCCGCCTCATCGATAAGGTCTATCGCTTTATCGGGGAGAAAGCGGTCGCCGATGTAACGGACGGAAAGATTTACCGCCGCGTCGATCGCTTCATCAGATATCTTCAATTTATGGTGAGCCTCGTACTTGTCGCGGAGTCCGTGAAGAATTTCGACAGCCTCCTCGGGAGTCGGCTCACCGACCATAACGGACTGAAAACGTCTTTCAAGAGCCGCGTCCTTCTCGATATGGCGGCGGTATTCGTCGATCGTGGTCGCGCCGATCACCTGAAGCTCGCCCCTTGCAAGCGCGGGCTTGAGAATGTTCGCGGCATCGACAGCGCCTTCCGCGCCGCCTGCACCGATTATCGTATGGATCTCATCGATAAAGAGGATGATCTGCGGGTTCTGAGCCACCTCACTCATCACGTTCTTCATTCTCTCCTCAAACTCGCCGCGGTACTTTGCGCCCGCGATCATCGAGGAAATGTCAAGCGTGATGATCTCCTTCGAGCGGAGGTTGTCCGGCACGTTGCCTTCGACTATACGCTTTGCAAGACCTTCGACCACCGCCGTCTTACCGACACCGGGTTCACCGATCAGACACGGATTGTTCTTGGTGCGGCGGGACAGGATCTGAATGACCCTCTCCGTCTCTTTGTCGCGTCCGATGATCGGGTCGATCTTTCCGGCTCTCGCCATCTCGCAGAGATTTCTGCCGTGTGCGTCAAGCGTCGGAGTCTTGGTTTTTCCGGTTTTCTCGCTCTTTCTCGAATACGGTGCGTTCTCGTTTTCGGCGCTGCCGAAGTATCCCGCGATATCCGAACGGATATCGTTAAGGCGGACGCCCTGAGCGACGATGATCTGAGCGGCAAAGCATTCGGGCTCGTCGGTGATGGCGAGAAGCAGATGCTCCGTTCCGATGAAGGAGTGACCCGCATTTGACGATTCATACGCACTGAGGGAGATTATCCTCTTTGTGCGGGGTGTCATTTCGGAGGGCGAAACGTCGGTCGATGCACCTACGCCCGCATTCTTCTCGATTATGCTGCGGCACTCTTCGAGCGTAACTCCGCGTCCGGTGAGCACCTTTGACGCTATCGAATCCGTCTCGGAGAGAAGTCCGAGCAGAAGATGCTCGGAGCCTATATATGAGTGTCCCATCTCACGCGCATACTCAAGCGCGCTGTTCAGGGCGTTCTGTGCTTTGTTTGTGAATTTCTCGTTCATTATTCTCACTCTCCTTTTTGCTTTATATGCTCAGTGAAGCGTCACGCGGCAAGCGTCTTTTTCACAAGCGCCGCTCTTGCGCGGTCCCGAGCCGCCGTATCATTTTCGGGGAGACCCTCCGCCTCTGATATAACGGCACGTCCGGCTTCTATCCTGAGCTTATCGAGACGGGCATAATCGCATTCGCTTATGCAGCCGAGCGCGATGCCCAATCTGAGTTTTTCGTATATCTCAAGGAATTCCGCATAATCCATACGCTGCGAGTAGAGCGCCGTACCGAGCGCACGTCTCGACATATCGAACAGCCTCTCGCCGTTCTCCTTCTTCATTTCCTCACGAATACGGCGTTCGCTTACGATGATCTGTTTCACGACGGCATCAAGCTTATCGATAAGGTCCTCCTCGCTTACGCCGAGCGTTATCTGATTCGATATCTGATAAAGCGCAGCGTCCGCGCGGCTTCCCTCTCCGCTCATTCCGCGGACCGTAAGACCGATCTTCTGGAGGCGCAGACTGAGCGCGCGTATCTGATTTGCCGCGGTAAGCGCGGGAAGGAACATCATTACGGATGCACGCATTCCCGTACCGAGGTTCGTGGGGCAGTGCGTAAGGTAGCCGAGCTTTTCGCTGTACGCGATATCAAGCCCCTCATCTGCAAGACTGTCCGCCGCTTCGGCGTGCTCGTATGCGCTCTTCAGATCAAATCCGGGCACAATCGACTGTATCCTTAAGTGATCCTCCTCGCATACCATGATGTATGTTCCGTCATCCTCTTTTGAAATGAGCGCGTGCGGAGTATTCTTTGCGGCAAATTCCGCCGACACCGTATATCTTTCGGCGTAAGCCTCGCGCTCAACCGGACTGAGGGCTGCAAAATCGGTGAATGTATATCCCTTTTCGGGGGTAAACACCGCTTTTGCCTTGTCTATTATCTCCTTTGCTTTATCCGCCGTAAGACGCGGCTCGAAAGCGTAGCCTTCCAAATTTCTCGCAACGCGCACGCGGCTCGAAAGCACTACGTCCGCTTCCTGTCCGGATCTGTCATACCAAGCCATGATTTCCGACTTCCTTTCATTAAAGAATTTTGTCTTACTGACCGCGCAGACCGTTTATCTCGTCACGGATCTGCGCCGCTCTCTCGTAACGTTCATCCTTGATCGCGTCCTTGAGTTCGCCTTCGAGCGAACGTATCCTTCTCTTCACGTCGAGCTTGCCGCTGAGCTTCTTCGGAGCGCGTCCGGTATGAACCGCGTTCTGATGAATATCGCAGATCGTCTTTTCAAGCTCGTCCGCGAAGGTGTTGTAGCATTCCGGGCATCCGACGCGCCCTTCTGCCGCAAGCTCATTGAACGTCGCTCCGCAAAGCGGGCATTTCTTGCCGGATGAAATCCTTCCGCTTCTTCTGCTCTCCGGAGAGAACAGGCTTCCGAAGATCGAATTGAGCGATCCGAAATCGCCGAAGGGGGCGAAATCGTTCATATCCGAGAGATGCGGGAATGCGCTGAATTTGATCTCGCCGTTCTTTTCAAGCTCCGCCGCGCATTCGGGGCAGAGAGAATATTTTCTTTCCTTACCGTTTATATTTTCACGGTAGAAAACAGAAGCTTCATTTTTTTTGCATTTTTCGCACAGCATAATTATTACCTATCCTTTCCGTTATATGTCCGGTGTAATAAACCGATTCTTATTTTACTTCACAAGGGTCAGTATAATGTGCCGAAGTATGTCGGCTCTGACCTCGTTTTTTTTCTCGCGCGGCACTTTATCGAGCGCTCCGGAGGAAATCGAAGCCGAGATGACGCGCGACGCATCATCCGAAACTATTCCGTGATCGCGGAGATTTACGATGTACGCTCTCGCCTCGCTTTCATCCACGCTGTTTCCTATCGCGTGAAAGAAGTGCATCAGATACTCGTTCTCCGAAAGCTTTACTCGGACGATCTTTATATATCCTCCACCGCCTCGTCTGCTTTCGGTAATGTATCCGCGTTCCGGAGTAAATCTCGATGTTATCACATAATTAATCTGACTCGGAACGCAGCCGAGCTGCGATGCAAGATCGTTTCGTTTAAGCTCGGCGAACCCGCCGCCGTCGTCAAGCATCTTTTCGATAAGCCTTGCTATATTATCGGATATCAGCATATCAAACGCCTCTTTTGCTTTTTGTCTTTGACTTTCTTTAACCTTTGTGACTACATTATACTTCCTTGGTCAGAAAAAGTCAAAGTCAAACAAAGTCAAAAAAGCATTTCCGCAGGCGGTCATTCGAATTTGCGCATATGTTTTCTTTGTTTTTCTCACTCATTCTGATTTTTTCTCACTTTTTCATTTTTTGAAAAACGAAAAAACGCCCGAGGCGAATCCGGAACCGGATGCTCCGCGATCGCTTCGGGCAAAAAAGCACTACTCCATAAAACGTATCATCGAATACTCATCGGCAAGCGCATTCCATGTTTTTCTGTCCACGCGCCCGCTTGTTTCCATTCTGTTCACTCCCTGAAAATGTCTGACCGCATCCTCCGTCGCGTCGTCAAACAGAAATGTCACCTTAAGAAAATCGTATCCGTCGTATCTGAGCTTCAGCGTATTCAGCATTATCTGAATTATCGCCACAACGTCGCTTTCATCTCCGTATCCGACATCCCCGGACTCGGGAAACACCGACAGCTTTGCGATTTTACCCTCCATTTTCACTCTCCCTTCATGCTTCGTTCTGCAACATTAGATCGTTATATGTATCGGCGATCGCACTCCACGTCGCCGCCGCAACTATACCGTTCGGGTTCAGCCCGAATATTCTCTGATAAGTCTTCACCGCGTCCTCGGTTGCGGGGCCGAATATCCCATCCTCGTTCAGCTTGGGTATCTCCGTATAGGTGTCGGATATGAAATTGAGATACTCCTGAAGGAGCGCGACCTCGCTTCCCTGCTGTCCGCGCACAAGCGGGTAGCCGGGATGCGGCTTGGCGTATGCGAAATACCCTTCCGGCAGAGCGTCGAGCATTCCGAGATATGCGCGGTACAGCGTCACCCATGTATCCGTATCGACCACGCCGGTCACGGGAAGTCCGTAAAGGCTCTGGAAAGCTCTGACCGCGTTTTCCGTCTCGGCGCCGAATATTCCGTCAAAGCGCACTGTCGGAACCGTGCTTTCAAACTCCGAAATAAACCTGAGAAAATACTGAAGCTCCCGAACCCCCGGACCCGTCGAGCCGAGCGCGAGAGTGTCGTCGAAATAGCGCGTCACGTCCTCGAGAGTCAGTCCCTCGGAATCGATATCAGCAAGACGTTTCACCGCCGTATATACTCTGAGTATCTTATACCATGTCGCACGTCCGACGATCCCGTCCGGTGTAAGGTCAAACGTCTGCTGAAATGCTTTGACGGCGTTTTCCGTTTCGGTATTGAATCTGCCGATCGGATTCGAGATATTCGGAATATTCGGATAGTTCTTCGATATGCGGTTCAGGCGCTCCTGTATGAATCTGACCTCATCCCCAGCCGATCCGAGCTGAAGCGTCCGCCCCGGATAGCTTTCCTCAACGCCGCCGATCTCGGCGTCGTCAATGAGGTTGATATTGTTTCCGTAATAATTCTGCAGTATCTCGTACGGGGTAAGACCTCTTTTGGCAAGTGAAACGCTTCCCCATTGGCTCAGCCCGCTGCACCTCACCTCAACGCCGTCGCAGTAAGTGGCGAAAAGAGGCTCGACATTCCCCTGACGCGCGATATATGTGCTGAATATCTCGTCGACGATCTGACTGATATTTTCAAATATATCGCGCCCTTCAATATATGACTGATCCTGCGCGGTTGAATTCGTGATATCGAAATCATATCCGCGGGAACGGTAGTACTCCGTATAGATACGGTTAAGCGCAAAGGATATCTGCGCGAGAATATTTGCGCGTATCGCGCTTTCGGGCCATGTCGGGTATATCTCGCTCGACGCGACGTTCTTTATGTATTCGGAGAAAGGGACCGTCACATTCGGAGCGGCGCTCGACGCAGGACCGAGGTGGACGGTTATGTTCTCCGGAATCACCGGGAGTCGCGCGCCGCTCATGCCTCTGCCTCCCTCGGCGTCGGGACAAGTTCAACCGACTGTATTGACAGTATTCCGGGAAACACGGGAACGTCAAGAGAATAAACGGGGTAAAATCCGTCGGCGATAACCTCAACGTTGTATTTGGTGCAAACGTCATCTCCGCCCGGCACTTCGGAATTTTCGGGCGGAGGTGCGGGAAGCGATATCTTTTCGCTCAGTCCCGCACTGTTCGTACGTCCGGAAAATATCACGCCTGTTTTCCCGTTCTCCGGATCATCCTCGCTTATGTATATCCGTGCGCCTTCAACGGGAAGCGCCCCGCGCGCCGTGACCGCCCTGACCTGAAGGGTACCGTAGTTCTGCTTTTCACTCTCCATGTTCTGCCTCGCTTTCGTTTCGGTTTCGATATCATTATATGAGATCGGTTCCGAAAGTTGACAGCGCCGCACTCGAAGATACGGCAAAAAGCGCTTTGCGGCGCAGATCGGCAAGACCGCGGGATCTGAATCGGCTGTTCGTTCGACGGCGGAAACAAAGCACCGACCGCCTCCGGCGGAATTTTCCGATATCGTCAAAACAGCCTGCGCAGACAGCTTTGCTGTCCGCGCAGGCTCGGTTCGTTATTTTCACTTTGTCAAAGCGATATGCGTTCTTATCACCGATCGGCGGCAGAGTACGGCACGTTCCGTCAGCTCTTTATCGAAGAAGCTATGCGGCACAGCGTGCAACCGTGCCGGATCGGTTAAAGTTCCGACGAAGGCACATTCCTCTCAAATCCCATATACCGCGTTCCCTGAAAAGTCAGCTGTCCCGAGTCCCCTTCGGCAAGCATTCCGTATTCCCTGCCTTCGACTGCAAGCTCGGTACGCTCGCCGTTCTCCGTCTGAAAGGTGACAAAATATCTTGTGTCCGCGTATGCGTTCGAATCTCCGTGATGTCCGCCGTACTGAACGAACGAGACGTCGCTGCGTTTTGCGACGACCTCTGCTTCGACCGTTCGTATCGGAAGTGCGTTATTCCTGCTGTTCAGCCTGAGCGGTATATAAAAAATGAGGGCTATAATTGCAAGTGAACCGACGATCGTAAATGCCATTATAAGCTGAATTTCGCTGTCCACGGCGTTCACCTCCGAAATCCGCGTGCGGTACGTCATCCCGCCTCATGCACGCTGTTAAAATACACGGTCTTGTCTTCGCGCTTTATCATTACTATATCGTAAGCCGGCGACGTGA
>URSW01000026.1 GCA_900550625.1 uncultured Eubacteriales bacterium | reverse complement strand
TGAACTCGGACGGCGCGGCGAGGACTTCGCCTGCGGCTATCTCGAAGAGCACGGTTTCACCGTCATCGGGCGCAATGTACATGTGGGGCACTCGGAGTTTGACATAATATGCACCGACGGAAAATACATTGTATTTGCGGAAATAAAAACGAGAAACGAAGCTCCCGATTCCCCCGACAGGTACGGACGTCCGGCGAACGCGGTGACTGCGAAAAAGGCGGATGCCCTGATAAGCGGCGCACAGCGGTATCTGCGCGAAGAAAACATAACCGGACTTCAGCCGCGGATCGACGTGATCGAGATATACGCAGAATGCTTTCCGGAATTTCACGTGCTGAAGCTGCACCACATAAGAAATGCGGTCGTCCGCTCCGAAAAGACGGAGAACGCAAACCGACGGTAGAATCTCTGCGCCCCGGCTGTCGGCGATCCGGTGCTTCGGGAAAGGCTTTAAAAATGAGGCTGTTTGACCTTCACTGCGACACGCTCACCGAAATGAGAAACCGCGGATGCGGCATCGCTGCGAACGACCTTCACATATCCTATGAAAAATCCGCCGCCTTTTCTCCGTATGTACAGGTGGCTGCCGTATGGAGCGACTCTTCCCTGTCGGACGAGGAATGTCTGCAAAGATTTCCTCAGGTGCTCTCCCATTACGGCGGGGATTTCATAACGGACCGCGCTTCTCTCGAATCGGTCGCCGAGGGCGGCGGACGCGGGCTGATTCTCGCGGTCGAGGGGGCGCGGCTGCTGTGCGGCGATATCGGAAATCTCGATTATCTCTACTCATGCGGAGTGCGGTTTCTGACTCTGACATGGGCGCACACCGACATAATCGGCGGCGCGCACGGCACGGACACTCCTCTCACTCCGTTCGGGCGCGAGGTCGTCGAAAAATGCTTTGATCTCGGGATAGTCCCCGATGTTTCGCACGCCTCGCGCAAAGTCTGTGCGGAGGTGACCGACATGGCGCGGCATGCCGGAAAACGGATCACGGCAACGCACAGCAATTCCTTCTCCGTACATAATCACGAAAGGAACTTGACGGACAGGGAATTTTCGGATATAATATCGCTTGGCGGGATAGTGGGCATTTCCCTCGCGCCGGAGCACCTCGGGTGCGGTCCGGTCGGGATCGGCGATGCCGTCCGTCATATACTTCACTACATCTCCGTCGGAGGCATATCGTCCGTGGCTCTCGGGTGCGACTTTGACGGAATAGACTCGCCCCCCGAAGGGCTCGGCGACATTTCACATCTCCCGAGGCTTTACGACGCGCTCGCTCACGCCGGGCTTTCGGAGGACGATGCAGATCGGGTATTTTGGAAGAATGCTTTCGATTTTGCTCGGGACGAATTACGGTAAACAAATTATAAAAGGATTAAAGAAAAATGGATTACATCAGCACAAGAGACACATCAGAGGTTCCCCGAAGTATTTCTTCGGCGCAGGCAATCAAAACCGGAATTGCTCCCGACGGCGGACTTTTCATGCCGACCGAGATTCCGCATCTTGCGCCAGGAGATATAGAAAAGCTCTGCGCCATGCCCTACAGCGAGCGTGCGGCGTACATACTTTCAATGTTCCTCACCGATTACGATCGGGACGGACTCCGCGCGGACTGCGCCGAGGCATATTCGGAAGAAAGATTTCCCTCTTCTCCCGCGCCCGTCGTATCCCTCGGTGCGGGGATCTACTCTCTTGAGCTTTGGCACGGTCCCACCTGTGCATTCAAGGACATGGCGCTTCAGATCATGCCGCGCCTTCTCTCCCGCGCACTCTCCATGACGCAGGAAAGAAAGCTTGCGCATATTCTCGTCGCCACCTCGGGCGACACCGGAAAGGCGGCGCTCGAGGGCTTCTGCGACGTTCCGGGCGTGAAGATCACCGTATTCTATCCGTGCGACGGTGTAAGCCCCATGCAGAAGCGTCAGATGATCACCCAAAAGGGCGACAATGTTTTTGTAAGCGCTGTGCGCGGCAATTTCGACGATGCGCAGACCGGGGTCAAGAAGATATTCGCAAATCCCGACTATGCCCGCCGTGCAGAGGAAGAAGGCTTCTTCTTCTCAAGTGCAAACTCGATAAACTGGGGACGTCTTGCGCCGCAGATCGTCTACTACATTTCCGCCTACTGCGATCTTGTCAAAGAGAACGAGATCTTTGAGGGCGATGTCGTAAACGTATGCGTTCCGACCGGAAACTTCGGCAACATTTTTGCGGCATATCTTGCGCGCGAAATGGGACTTCCGCTCGGCAAGCTTATATGCGCGTCGAATTCGAACTGCGTGCTCACCGATTTCATCGAAAGCGGCGAATACGACCGCACACGCGAATTCTACAAGACCATGTCCCCTTCGATGGACATTCTCGTTTCAAGCAATCTCGAACGGCTTCTCTATGTAATCGGCGGTCCGTCTCTTGCGTCCTCCTGCATGAATGAGCTCTCCGAAACGGGCAAATACAAGGTTCCCTACGCCGTGCTTGAGCAGATACACGAAGTCTTCCAGGGATATTTCTGCTCCGAAACCGAAACTTCCGAGGTTATCAGATCGACCTTTGAGGACACCGGATATCTCACCGATCCGCACACCGCGGTAGGTCTCGGCTGTGCCAAGAAGTATATCGAGGAAAGCGGAGACAGCCGCAAGGTCATTCTCGCGTCCACTGCCAATCCGTACAAATTCCCCGCCGACGTTCTCTCCTGCCTCGGAATCGAATGCGATTCCGACAAGCCCGAGGATATCATTTCGACGCTTGAGGAAGCAAGCGGAGAAAAAGCCCCCGCGCAGCTCACGAGGACTCTTTCCATGCCGGTACGCTTTGACGGTGTCGTTGACAGCGACGACATGATAAGCGTAATTTTCGGAAATTAAGCAGCTTCGGCACAGTGACGTGCATAATACGGTCTGATGCTGTGCCGAAAGCGATACGGCGACGACGCTCGCCGATATCTCCGGCGGCTCGCCGGACGTTGTGCGCCCTTTCCTAAAGCCGGCGGCGTCGGTAGGTAGCGCACACGGTCTCGGTTGTAAGTTTCGCGTAGCTCGGTCCTATCGTCACGCCGTTTGCACAGCAGTAACTGTCTCCGTCGTGAAACGCGCAGCTTTTCACATCGCACTTTATCCCTTCGATGTGTTGAGGAGCGCGTTTCATTTCTTTTTCGTGCTCTGCCGATATTTCGTTTCTGAACAGATTCATCCCGTCCCCCCGCTCTCCGTTTGATACGTTTTTAATTTTCCCGCACGGCGGAGCTTTATACACTTTCAAAGAAAGGATTTATCCGCCCGCGCAGGCGGATAGTGTGAATTTTGTCTATATACTCCATAGCCGACCTGCACCTTTCCACTTCCGTCGCAAAGCCGATGGATATTTTCGGATACAGGTGGCAGGGATATACGGAAAAAATCAAAAAAAGATGGTGCGCTCTCGTCGGAGAGGACGACACCGTCGTCGTCCCCGGAGATATCTCATGGGCTATGTCTCTCGGCGATGCCCTGTCCGATTTCCGCTTCATAGACGATCTCCCGGGCAAAAAGATTCTCGGGAAAGGAAATCACGATTTCTGGTGGACCACCGTCACGAAAATGCGCTCCTACCTCTCGGAAAACGGGATCGGATCGATCGATTTTCTTTACAACAACGCTTTTCTCGTCGAGGATTATGTGATCTGCGGAAGCCGCGGCTGGTATGTCGAGGAGCGGCTGCAGAACACGTCGGACGAGGTCGATTACAAAAAGATCGTCCTGAGGGAGGCGGCGCGTCTCGAGATCAGTCTGACCGAAGCCGCACGTCTGAGCGAGAACGGGAGATTCCCGATCCTCTGCTACTTCCATTTTCCGCCCGTTTTCAATTCGTTCGTCTGCCGTGAAATCGTCGATGTCCTTCACGCATTCGGCGTAAAGCACTGTTATTTCGGGCACATTCACGGCAATTACACGATTCCGCGCACGATCGAATTCGAGGGAATATCCTTCACGATGATCGCGGCGGACTACCTTAACTTTGTGCCGATGATAACAATGCCGATCGATTATTGAACTTTTTTGCACAGTTCAATTAATAATTCTATTTTTTATCAAGATTTTGCACTTTATTCATTGACACGGGGAAAAAAATCGAATATAATTATATGGATACATTTTTGAACATTAAAAGTATTTCGGAGGAAAGTAACACAAATGAGTCTGAAAAACAAAGAACTGATCGAAAAAAATCAGTACGAGCTGACCTTTGAGGTGGAACGCAGTGTCTTTGACGCGGCAGTTGAGAAAGTTTACCGCCGTCAGGCAAAAAATATAACTATTCCCGGTTTCCGCCGCGGAAAAGCTCCCCGTTCCATAATCGAAAAGATGTACGGAAAGGGCGTTTTCTATGAGGATGCCGTAAACGAAGTACTTCCCGAAGCTTATGAGGCTGCCGCAAAAGAGTCCGGTCTCGATATCGTCGGACGCCCCGAGTTCGATATGGAGCCCATCGAGGACGGCAACATCACCCTCAAGGCAAAGGTATACATCAAGCCCGAGGTCAAGATCGAAGGCTACAAGGGCATCGCCGCAGAGCGCACCGTTGAACCTGTCACCGACGAGGAAGTCAATGCGGAGATCGACAGAGTCCGTGCGAGAAACTCCCGCATGATCGACATCAACGACCGTCCCGCACAGAACGGCGACACCGCAAACATTGATTTTGACGGTTATGTCGACGGCAAGCAGTTCGACGGCGGCAAGGGCACCGGATACGACCTTGTGCTCGGCTCCGGTTCATTCATCCCCGGATTTGAGGAGCAGGTCGTCGGTCACGCGATCGGCGACGAGTTCGACGTAAATGTTCCCTTCCCGGCAGATTATCACGAGAAGTCTCTCGCAGGTAAGGACAGCACCTTCAAGTGCAAGCTCAACTCCATCAAGTTCAACGAGAAGCCCGAGCTTGACGATGAATTCGTGCGCGACGTTTCCGAATTCGACACCGTTACTGAATATACCGCCGATATAAAGGCGAAACTTGAAAAGGCAAAGACCGCTCAGGCGGACAGCGCAGTTGACGAGCAGCTCACCGCAGCTCTCATCGAGAAGCTCGATGCGGACATTCCCCCCGTAATGTTCGATGCGGAAACCGAGAACCTCGTCCGCGACTATGACACGAGACTCCGTATGCAGGGACTCGATCTTGCAACCTATCTCAAGTACACCGGAATGACCCTTGACTCTATCCGCGAGCAGATGAAGCCGCAGGCAGAGCGTCAGGTCAAGCTCCGTCTTGCTCTCGAAGAGATCGCAAAGCTTGAGAACATCGAGGTTTCCGATGAGGAGATCGACGCTGAGTACAATCGCATTGCGGAAAGCTACAAGGTCGATGTAGAGAATGTAAAGAGCCAGATCGCATCCGAGGATCTCGCAAAGGATCTCAAGGTTCAGAAGGCTATCGATCTAGTAAAGGAAAATGCGGTGATCACCGACAAGGCTGCCGAGGCAAAGAAGCCCGCAAAGAAAGCTCCCGCAAAGAAGAGTGCAAAAAAGGCTGAAGGCGATGAAGCTGCCGAGGACGGCGCGGCAAAGAAAGCTCCTGCGAAGAAAACGACTGCAAAGAAGACCGAATCTGCAGATGATGCTGCCCCCGCAAAGAAGGCTCCCGCAAAGAAATCAACAAAAAAAGCCGACGACAAGGCTGAGTAAAAAGTCTGCATAACGGGCAGGATATTCTGTCCTCCCGATGAAACGGCGCTGAGTTACGCTGTTACATACGGCTTTTATACTTTGCCTGTCGCGTAAAGCAAAAGTCAAATCGGGGTTTTCGCAAAACAGCACGTCCGTTTTGCGACAGCCCCATTTGTGCAATTATACCCTTTTCGACATTTTTTTCAAGAAAGGAAACAAAATCATGTCACTTGTACCGGTAGTAGTAGAACAGACTAACCGCGGAGAACGCTCCTACGATATTTTTTCGCGTCTTTTAAACGACCGCATAATTTTTCTTTCGGAGGAAGTAAACGATGTCACCGCGTCTCTCGTAGTCGCGCAGCTTCTCTTCCTTGAAGCGCAGGATCCTGATCGTGATATCAGCTTCTACATCAACAGCCCCGGAGGAAGCGTTACCGCGGGAATGGCGATCTACGACACGATGAACTTCATAAAGTGCGATGTATCGACAATCTGCATCGGAATGGCAGCTTCAATGGGCGCGTTTCTGCTTTCGTCCGGTGCAAAGGGCAAACGTCTTGCGCTCCCCAACGCCGAGATCATGATACATCAGCCGCTCGGCGGAATGCAGGGTCAGGCGACCGATATCAAAATTCACGCCGATCACATCCTCCGCACGAAGGAAACGCTCAACCGAATTCTCGCGGCGAACTCCGGCAAGCCTTACGAGACGATCTGCGAGGATACGGAACGCGACAACTTCATGACCGCTGCTCAGGCTGCCGAATACGGTCTTATCGACAGGGTCATCGACCACAGAATCTAACAGTTCCACACGATTCCGACGCAGCGAATCATATGCGTCGGTGAAACGGAGTAAATATGTCCGAAAACGAAAGCATAAGAAAACGCCGCTGCTCCTTCTGCGGACGCGGCGAGGATCAGGTGTATTTTCTCATTCCGTCTCCGACGGGGGCATACATCTGCGACAACTGCATAGAAGCGTGCAATCAGATCATTTCCGACAACACTCAACAGCAGCCGTCGGACTTTTCGCTTGACCGCGATTCCCTTCCCGTACCCGCCGAGATCAAAGCAACGCTTGACGAGTATGTGATCGGGCAGGACAAAGCGAAAATCGCGCTGTCGGTCGCGGTTTACAATCACTACAAGAGGCTTCTGCACAACGATGCCGCAAAGAAAGCGAAGAAAAAGGACGCGGACGACGATGTGGAGCTTGCAAAGAGCAACGTCCTTCTCATAGGACCGACCGGCGTCGGCAAAACGTACCTTGCGCAGACGCTTGCAAAGGCGCTCGATGTTCCGTTTGCAATTGCGGATGCGACCACGCTGACCGAAGCGGGATATGTCGGCGAGGATGTCGAAAACATTCTTCTGAGGCTCATACAGGCCGCCGATTACGATGTGGAGGCTGCCGAGCACGGAATAATCTACATTGACGAGATCGACAAGATCTCCCGCCGCAGCGAGAACCGTTCGATAACGCGGGATGTGTCCGGCGAAGGCGTTCAGCAGGCGCTTCTGAAGATACTCGAGGGAACGGTTGCAAACGTACCTCCGCAGGGCGGGCGCAAGCATCCGAACCAGGAGTTCATTCAGATAAATACGGAAAATATTCTGTTTATCTGCGGCGGTGCGTTCGACACGCTCGACAAGATCATCGAAGAGCGCCGCGGCGGCTCGTCGATAGGCTTCTCCGGCGAGGTAAAGAAAAAAGCCGAGAAACTCGGCGGCGGCATATTCGACAATGTATGCGCACACGACATTGTAAAGTTCGGACTTATCCCCGAGCTTGTAGGACGTCTTCCGGTGATCGTCGGGCTTGACAGTCTCGACTGCGATGCGCTTGTAAAGATACTCACTCAGCCGAAGAATGCGCTCGTAAAGCAGTATCGGAAGCTGTTTGAAATGGACGGAGTAAAGCTCAGCTTTGACGATGATGCGCTCCGTGAGATCGCAGCGCTTGCCATTGAAAGAAACACCGGGGCGCGCGGTCTTCGCTCGATCCTTGAGGAGACGATGACCGGGCTTATGTTCGAGATTCCCTCAAAAAAGGATATCGCCGAAGTTATAATCACAGCCGGATGCGTAAAGAACGGCGAAAAGCCGATCACCGTAATGAAGGATGCTTCGGCATCGTAAATCGGGAAAAACAAAATATTCTCTGTCGACGGTATGCCCCTTCGAAAGCAGCAGCTCTCGGAGGGGCATATTTGCGGCAAGTTGCCGCTCCCGATCTTCGGGGACGTGCGGCGGTATATTAAACTTTATACCCCGACGGTGAAGTAAATCCGAAACTAACGGTATCATTTTTGCGGCAGGCTGCCGCTCCCGATCTTCGGGGACGTGCGGCGGTTAAACTTTATACCCCGACGGTGAAAGTGCAGCTTCTAATGCTCCACCACCGGAGGAATAAAGCTTTCTATAGCGCCGCGCAGCTTGGGATGCTGAACCACAAAATGTATCGCGGGTGCCTTTCCTTTTGAAACCATCGCCCACTGTCCTTCGTGAATATGTATCTGCAGATTCCGAAAAACATGAGACGATGTTTTTTTCAATGTATAATTCGGATGTGATGCGGCAAATTCCTCCGTTTCCTCCGAATGTCTCAGATAATCTTCGTAGCTGTAGGAAATATCCGCTTCGAAAAAGGCTCCGGAGAGATCAAGAGATATCGGGCGGCTTTCAAATTCCTCCTTCGTGACGTCTGAAATCTCATCCTCGATGCTTTCCGTTTCAAGAATGCGCTCCGCTCTGCGGCGCTGCGACATCCAATGATCGAAAATTCTCCGGCGGTCATCGTCCGGAACATTCCGTCTGTCCAAGATGTCCGAGAGCAGCTCGCCGCTCATTGTATACATCGGCAAAGCCGAGAAGATGCTTATGCGCTTTCCCGGTTTGCCAGCGTCGGCGAGCAAAAATGCGTTAAACTCGTTTTCGCGGTCGCTCCTGTATATATCCATGAGTGGCTTCGCATTCGACAAAAGCTCCTGCGCGCGCTTTTCGTAATATTCTATCTCTTTTTTCGATTTCGTAAGGTAATATTTCCCGTCGCTGTGATATCCGGCGATGGCCTCTCCGGAAAGCGCCGCCGCGCCCGACACCTTCAGAAAATGCAGGAAGACGTTATTCTGCACATTCTTAAGATAATACGGCGATATCTGCCCAGTCATATACATCGGTATCCAGCTTTCTAGACCGAGCATCATATCTTCGAAAGAGCGGTCCAGATTATGTATCTGATTCAGGTGAAGTCCCTTTCTCAAAAGCATCGCCATGCCGAACATCCACTTTTTCGGAAAATCCGGATCCTTCGCCATCTCGGTCATCGGCATATCGCTGTACATCGTCACGGGATGCATTGACTTTGACAGCACCGTAGCCTTTAAGAAATCAAGCTCGCTTTCCATCATTTCCGCAAGTCCGAAGTACTCCTTCGACGAAGGAAGCTGAAACGGCACCGTCGGTACCTTGATCTCATCGAAACGGATTGCTTTTATGTACTCGTTCAGGTCGAATTCGTCAAGCTTATTCAGAAAGACACAGATACTTCCGCCGGATTCGGACGATCCCGAATTGAGCAGCCAATTTCTCAGCTTCGTATACCGCGCCGACTGGTCGGATATATCCTCGCACCGGCAGCCGAGCAGCTCCGAAAGCGCCGTTATTTCGGACGGCAGCTTTATCTCCCTTGCGACAAACGATGCGATCGCATCGGCAAACTGCCCGGGATCTGCAGGTCTTCTCGTTCCGCTGCGGATTCTGAAAACGGTTGAAACATCATAGTTTGTAGCTCTGCACAGCTTGGTCAGGTTAATGCCGAGCGATGCTATAAGCGCGTTGAAGTTCTGCCGCAGGATTTCTTTATCGGCAGACACAAAGTCCTCGCAGGAAATAAAGCTTTCCCTAACCGACTGCGCGGTTATGTCTTCTCTTTCCCTCCGTTTTGCAGACTCCGAAACGGCAGTACATAGATTTTCAAATGCATCCGTTCCGATCTCCGGCACTCTCTCGCCTCGCTTGTATCTGCTGAAGGTTGCCTCCGATATTCCCGACAGCTCGCAAAGCTCCTTTGATGTGCAGGACAGCGTTTCGATATACTCATTCAATTTATCGCAGAATTTCATAAATACTCCCCGTACAAACTCTATGCAGATATTGTACACCATAACGCACAAGAATGAAAGTACTTTTTGAAATATAATTTCAATATTGGCATATGACATTTCTGAAATGCTGCGCATGCGCCCCTCCCCGTATGGTATAATTTTTACACCGTAAG
Organism: uncultured Eubacteriales bacterium; assembly: GCA_900550625.1. Lineage (GTDB taxonomy): Bacteria > Bacillota > Clostridia > Oscillospirales > CAG-272 > UMGS1312. The sequence continues at coordinate 3,518 of URSW01000026.1, read as the reverse complement.
AATTCGTAAACTTATATGGGGAGTTTTCTTAATGAATCAAACAATATTCGGAAACCGAAGACGTGTGCGGCGTTTGCCGCTCGTTATCTTCGTATTTTCGCTTCTGCTTGCTCTTTTGATTTTCGGCGGATGCGAAAAGCGGAACCGCGACGCGGACGAAAGCACGGAAAGCGCGAGCCATACGGAGACTCAGGAGCAGTCGGTATCAGATACCGACTCACGCCCGCAGACGGAAAGTGACGCGGACACCGACGAGCCTCCTCAAAGCGCCGTGCCTTCAACTCTCGAGGAGGAGTTGCTCACCAAGAGAGGTATCGCCTTTACCGCTTCCGACTACAAAAGTCTGGTCGGCGGAGAGGGACTGCTTGATTTCGGCACCGTTTTCGCGGATTTCGATCCCGAAATTGCCGGCGGCGACCTTTCGAGCGTTTTTCTCAGCGGCGGAAAGATATACAAATTCAACTGCGATACGCCCCTTTCCTGCGGAAACAACTTCGTTCAGGTCGGTACCTTGCCCGTATCGTCAAAGCCGATATATTTTCACACGTCCGACTTCAACGGAGCAGACATTGACATTATATTTGAGGGCGGCGGAAGATTCCGGCTTGATGCGCCTTCAAACAACGGCCCGTATGCGGCTAAAGAATCGCAGTACGGCATGATCTACTTCGAACACACATACATATACTCGCAAGACGGGAAAAGTCTCGACGAGATATCCGATTTCAGAAGCAGAATAAGCCGTTTCGACGCCTCGATTGTGATCGCGGACGGCAAGCTGTATTCTTATGCGACAAGGCAAGTGAAGGACAATATCTCCGATTCGCCGCTGTACTTTGACGACCGTGAAAAGGGAGTCATCATCATTGAAGCAAACTGCTCGGCTATGGGCAGCGGAGAAAAAATCGTTACCATGTTCAACGGAAACATACTTGTCACCGACAAAGCGTTCTACAAGATCGTTTACGACGATGTGCCGGACGATCTGACAGACTATTCACAAAAAGTCACGAACAGCGACGGATCGACCGCCGAGTATCTTCCCAGATTCGGCGGCGGAGACAAATACCGTCTTGTAAAGATCGATCTTCTCACAAAATATTACGATGAGGTGCTCTCGATTACTCCGTCCTACGCGATTACAAAAGATTTCAAGGCTCTGCCTCTCACGGAAATAATACCTGCGGAGAACAAATACGCAAGCTACGGCTTCGGAGATATCGAAATTCCCGAAGACGTAAGCCGGAAAATCAACTGAATAAAGGAGAATAGGAATGAAAAACATCACAAAGAAGATCGCAACAGCGCTGCTCGCCGCGATTATAGCGGCCTCCTTCGCAGCATGCTCCGGAAGCACCGATGATGATGATTCGGACATCACCGAAACAGACAGAACCGAGGCCGGCGGAAAGAAGACAACGGACAGCGACGGTAATACGGACAAATTCGATTTCCCCACGGACAAAAGCGAAAAAGGAATACGGATCACCCCGAGCGAAGCCAAAAAGATTCAGACCGAGCTTTACGAATGCGCGGATTTCAGCCTCACGATACCGAAAGGGTGGAAGGTCACATCCGGAGGTATAAACATTTACCACAGCATCCGCGTGTACGATCCCTCCGAGCCTCTGAATCAGATGTTCATTCTTCTCAAAGCGGACTGTCTTCTCCACTCTCAGGCGGGCAAGGACGCATGGCAGTATAATTACAGCATGGGAGATCAACAGGCTGCTCTTCTCGCCGCGGCGCCCGTGCTCCAGAATCCCTCAACGGAAGGATTTTTCAATATTTTCTCTCAGTACACCGATTTCGTAACTCGCTTTGAACCCACTTATTCCGGCTATACTTTCCCGAGATTCGACGGCTTTACCGTAACCGAACACTTTGCGACAGCGAGCGGAATGGCTGCGTCTCTCGGGGAGGAACTGCTGCGCGCCGATTTCACGGACAGCGGAAAAGCGGGCGAAGGCATGTTCTCCGCGTCTGTCGTGGATTTCGGATCGACTGCGATCGCCGCGGGAATGAACGGATATATGCTTCAGCAGGCGGACGGCGGATACTACATGGCGTACAATGTCATGGCGGTAACAGCCGCGAAGGACACGTTTATCGAATGGGAAAGCGTACTCACCGACTGCATGAAAACGCTTCAGTATTCCGACAGCTTCGTAAGCAGCACCAATCAGGCGAGCAACGAGAAGGTTGCGCTTTCACAGCAGATCAGCCGAAATTTCAATCAGACGATGGACGGGATCATGTCCTCGTGGGAAAACCGCAACAAGAGTCAGGACATCATCAGTCAGAAGCAAAGCGATGCAACTCTCGGATATGAGCGTGTATACAACACCGAAACAAACGAGATTTACCGTGCAACAAACGGCTTCACCGATGTATATGACGGAAGCCGCTATAAGAGCGTCACGGACGACAGCATGTATTCCGAGCCGATCAGCGGATACATTGAGCGGGTGGGGTAAGAGCTGTCTTGCAAAGGAAAGCAAAAGCATAAAAAAATAAATCAGTAAAACCGGAGGAAAAGATGTCGGAATCAAGAGTTTTTATGTTGAACGGCACGAATGTACAGTCGGTCGTCACGCGGCTTGAAAGCTTCTTCAAAACCGAAAAAGGAATGGATGTTCAAAGCTCGCAAACTACTGACGGATATGTCATGCAGGCGAGCCAGCCGAAGGACGGATGGAAAACGCTCACGGGAATGCGCCTTGCGGTCACCGTTCAGATGGCAGTGATGGAAAACGGGCTGAACGTGACTGTAGGAGAGGGACAGTGGTCCGACAAGATCGGCGCAGGTGCGATCGGTCTGTTTGTCGCATGGCCGCTTGCGATAACCGCCGGGATGGGGGCTTTCAAGCAGAAGAAGCTTCCGGCGGAAATTTTTCAGGTAATAGAAAACTGCATCATGTCGGGCGGTCATTCCATTGTCGTGAACGGTGCGGGACCGAAGGTCGGCGAGGGAATGATAGTATGCCCCGAGTGCAAAGCACAGATTGCCGCAGGATCAAAATTCTGCAATCAATGCGGCGCCAAGCTTGAAAGCAAGTGCCCGAGCTGCGGCGCGGACATTGCGCCCGGCAGTGCATTCTGCTCGGAGTGCGGTCAAAAGCTGTAATGCACGCCTGTCGTCGGCACACACGCGATAACGCAGCACGTCGGCACACGGTCTGCATGGGGAGGCGGCAACGACGAGATCAGGCAAAAGCGCCGATCCTATATCAGCCCGCAGAGGTGCATGAACATACAAAAGCCTCGGAGCCTTACGGCTCCGAGGCTTTTTGAATCCGACTTCAGAGAGGGGATCTCTCCGCAAGAAGATTATGATACTTCTGATAGAAGCTTTCAAAGTAATCCCCGTCCATTGCGTCTCGGATCTTCTGCATGAGATCGTTATAAAAATACAGGTTATGCGAAACGGCAAGTCTCATTCCGAGCGATTCCTTGGCTTTGAGAAGATGACGTATATACGCTTTGGAGTGACCCCCGCGGCAGGCGGGGCAGCCGCA
>URSW01000025.1 GCA_900550625.1 uncultured Eubacteriales bacterium | reverse complement strand
CTTTGACGAGCCGTGAAGAGTCGAAAATAGTATCCGTGAACACCACGGCTACGAGACCGAGCAGTGCGCATATTGCGTACAGTATACGGACCGCGTTCTTCTGAGTAAATCCCATATCGACAAGCTTGTGATGAAGATGTCCGCGGTCGGGCGAAAACGGGCTTTTACCGTGAGCAACACGCCTGATTATCGCAACCGTGGTATCGAGAAGCGGCAGAGCGAATATCGACAGAGGAACAAGGAATGATATCACCGTATGAAGTTTGAACACGCCCTGAACCGACATTACCGCAAGCGTAAACCCGAGGAAAAGCGCTCCTGTATCGCCCATAAATATCTTTGCGGGGTTTTTGTTGAACGGCATGAACCCTATGCACGATGCGGTGAGTATTGCGGTTATCATTGCCGAATGAAGATCTCCGTTGAGAAGAACCACGCAGAAAAGCGATGCCGAAGATATCGCAGAAACGCCGCAGGCAAGTCCGTCAAGCCCGTCGATAAGATTTATCGCGTTTGTCAGTCCGACAATCCAAAGAATCGTTATCGGAATACGCCAAACTCCGAACATTACATAGTTTCCGCCGATGCTTATATGGTCTATGACCACGCCGTTCACAACGGCGATCACGGCAGCTCCGATCTGAACCACGAATTTCAGCATTGCCGGCAGTCTGAAAACATCATCAAATATTCCGAGTGCGACAAGGACAAAACCGCCGAGCCATATCGCAAAAAGCTCTTTTGTCGGATTGCAGAAGATCATCGTTGACGCAGTAAAGCCGAAGAAGATCGCAAGTCCGCCTATACGCGGAATCGGTTTCTTATGCATGCGGCGCTGATCAAGCGGTATGTCCACCGCGCCTATACGGAACGCGAGCACGCGCACGGGCGGCGTCATTGTAAACGCTATCAGTCCCGCGCAAAGGACAGCCAAAGCGCTGTAAACAAAATTGGTAAGTGTCATTTTTATCCTACCGTTTCAAGACTTACAACCACGGCACCCGAGGTGAGCCCCGGAGTAATAAATCTGATGGACGTGCCGACAAGTATCGAAACGCCGTTTACGGTGTAAATATTGTCTTTGAACGATGCATCCGCCTCAAGAGTGACAAACATATTGCTTCTGCCGTCTATTTCCGATATGACCTGAACTCCTTTTTTGGAATCGGTACCGGTATAATATGTCTTTTCGCTGTTGCAGGCAGTGACCACACCGAGCTTCTTATTTGTCTCGACCTCATATAGGGTCTCGCCCGGCTTGATATTTCCGGTGAATTCATCCTTCAACTCGGTTATCTGAATAACATACTGTATCTTCTTATCCTGCTTCACTTCCTCCGGTGCCTGTTTTTCGGAAGCCACAACATATCCGATGACTCCGACAGCCGCAAGAACCAAAAGAATTATAAGCGCATCGATGATATTGAATCTGAATTTACGTTTGCTCATTATTAACTGCGTCCTTTCCATTTAACCTTGGATTCGATTGGTATATCAACATCAAAACCGGTCTCGCAGCCGGCTTCATTCTTCGGTGTATGAAACTCAAGCTCACGGCGACCGCATCTGACATATGCACTTGAAAGCGCGCAGGTCAGCCAAAACATAAGGAATACTCTGTAATTATACCACACATAATCGGTGAAGCCCATAACAAGCACAGCAAGCACTCCGCAAAGCGGTGACGCTGCCTGAAGGCGCATGGCAGTTTTGGTTCTGCGTATCTCCTTTTCATCGTCGGTGCGGTCGCTCGGCATCTGCCTCGGCTCACATCTCAGGCAGGATTCCTTCAGGGGCGCTGCCGAAATATGAGACATAACCGAGCTTTCCGCATCGGACAGCATACGATAAAAATTGAAATTGCTTGTGAAAAGGAGAACAACGAACGCAAGGAAAATTATAAGTGAAAGAAATCCGGTCTGTATCCATATCTGAAGATACAGGTTATGCGAATGAGGCGCCCATTGAACTCCGCTCAGCGCTATCTTCGGATAGATCACATACCACGATTCCTCACCTATTCCGAGTCCGCACAGGATCCGGTCCGGAAGCATGTCGGCGATGCTTTTCAGAATATTTACGCGGAACGCCGTTGAAGAACCCGCCGTGTTTCCGATGCTCGTGAAGCGCAGCCATATGCTCTGCGGTATAATATAAGGCAGAAATGGAATCGAAAGTATACCGCATATGAAAACATATATGCTTCTGCGTCCCCAGATCATTATGAAGAGAAATGCCGCCGCTATCAGACCGAGCCACGATCCGCGGCTCCATGTAAATATAAGGCAAACTCCGATAGCCGCAACGCTGATAAGCGAAACCGCCCTGCCGCGCAGCCCTCTTACGAAGGTCAGCATAAACGTAAACGCCACCGGGAAAGCAAGTATCAGATATACCGCAAGCATGTTGGGATTTTCAAGGGTTGCGACGGCGCGTCCTTCTATATAGGAGAACATCTTCTGATCGACCCACCCGTTGGCGCCTGCGACCTTATGGGTCATGTACTGAATCATTCCGTAAAACGATATCATTGTCGCCGAAAGCACAAATGCGCCTACCGCTTTGCCGAGCCATTCCCGGGTATCAAGTGAAACAACAACAACATAGTATGCGACGATAAACATCACCGCGACCGCACCGGATTTAAGCGAAACGGGCGAAGCGCCGAACAGTCCCCCGATCCCGGTCATCAGCAAAAACATGAAAACCGCTATATCAAGAGCTTCAAAGCGGAAGAAACGCTTGCCGCGTATTACCTTGAGTATCAGGGAAAATGCACTGAGCATTACGATCCCGACAAGAAGGAGAGTCGGAAGAAGCGGCATAAAGAAGAAAAGCATTATCGCACCGAACGCCGGAGAATTCATTACTATTGCAGCAATGACAAGAGCTGCCGCCGCACCGACAATGTAGATCGGACTGACGAAGTAAGTCAGCAAGCCGAAAAGCAAGCCGATAATAAATGCTATATTGCTTCGTCCGAGCCGACGGCTCATATCGAGCTTCTCGGGTCCGCGTCCGGTAAGACTCAGCACAAGCCGGCCGACAAGCGATCCCGAAAGAGCCTCGGAAAGGGAGATTTCCGAAAAAAGAAGCGGAAGAGTGGCAAGGCAAAGGAGCGCCGGAATAGCAACACTGAGAATGTCCGCGCTCCCGGAGTCCCTACTTCGCAGATAACCGATCCCGGACACCACTGCGGTATACAGAAGAAAGGAGAGAATTCCGACCCCGTAAACTCTCATTCTGACTGAAAGCAAACATCTTACGATCTTGGTATAAAGTTCAAGGAACAAACTGTTCTCTATTTTAGAGGCAAGTTTGCGTCTGGCGGGGGAAAGCACATTGCTTCTGAATGCGGAATCGGCGGCGCGGGCACAAAATCCGCGATCCACATCCGGATACGAAGTGAAAATTTTTCCGAACATACCGTTTTTTAAACGGTCATATACAGCGTCACAAAGACGGTCAAGCATGGCTATTATGCGGCTCCGGCACACTGCGCGCGGCTTGTCCGCAGAATTTATCCGTGTTTTTTCTGACACAGTCTCATCCTCTCGATATATTTCTCGTTATAGTTTCATCCGAAGTATTATACTATGAAAAGCGTCAAATTTCAACACTTTTGCATTAATTCTTTCAAAAGCGCTCTCTTTTATTTCGTTTTGGTCTCAAAAAATCCTTTTTCATTGACACGAAGAGGGTTAAATGATATAATTAAAAGTGATATCTCGTTTAATCGACGAAGAAATCGGAGGACACTGTCATAGAAACCGATAACCAAAGTGCAAAAAAAATGTTTTCGACAGCTGTGCTGATGGCAGCGATAGTAATAGTTGCAAAAGCTCTCGGACTTTTAAGGGATATACTTGTCGCAAATGCTTACGGTATGCAAAGTGCCGCTCAGGCGTATGAGATCGCAAGCAGACTCCCGATAATGATATTTGATTTCGTTATCGGAGGTGTCGTTTCCGCGGCATTCATTCCGATATTTTCCGAGCTTCTCGTCAAGCGTTCCGAAAAAGACGCGATGAGATTCGCAAATTCATATGTCAATCTCATCTTCGTGCTTACGGCGACCATGGCTCTGCTCGGCATTCTGTTTTCCGACAGCCTTGTACGCTTTCTCGCACCGGAGGCATCCTCGGAAGTGCTTTCGCTTGCCTCTTACCTTTCAAAGATAATGTTCCCGATGATCGTCTTCACCGGTCTTGCTTTTTCATTTGTGGGAATACTTCAGTCACTCGGGGAATTCCGCATCCCGGCGCTTATAAGCCTTGTATCGAATTCAATAATGGTTGCTTATCTGTTTTTCCTGAATTCGTTTTTCGGGATCGTCGGACTTGCGGTTGCAATGCTCCTCGGCTGGGCATCGCAGGCTCTCGTACAGGTGCCGAAGCTCCGTTCACTCGGATACCGCTACTCCCCGGTATTTGATTTCGCATCGCCCGAAATAAAAAGATCGCTGAAAAGCGCACTGCCCATCCTGATCGGAACGTGGACGCAGCCGATATGCTCGCTGATCAACACAAGATATGCTTCCGGGCTCGACAACGGACGGGCGATCACCGCGCTTTCATACTCCAACAAACTTTACATTATTATTGTCGGAGTTTTCACCTTTGTTGCAACGAATCTGCTTTTTCCCTATATGTCGAGGGCAAATGCATCCGGAAAAGCGGAGGACGCGCGCCGTCTGATGATCTCGTCGGTAAAAATACTCGTATTCATTATAGCCCCCATCACAGTGGGCATAATTATACTTGCACACCCATTCTGCGCGGTAATATACGAACGCGGCGCCTTTACTCCGGAGGATACCGTACTCACCGCCGAAGCGCTGCGGTGTTATACTGTAGGAATGCTTTTCATGTCGGTAAACGAAGTTCTGACAAAAACATTCTTTGCAGACGGCAAGACCCTTGTTCCGATGATATCGTCCATAATCTCGATGACGCTGAACGTCATTCTCGTAGTATCTCTTTCATCCGTTATCGGTGTCGGCGGAATCGCCCTGATTTCAGGCATAGCGACCGTGGTAAACTGCACGGTAAACTATCTTGTAATGAAAAAGAGCCGCGCAATGCTGTCCGGGCGTGATTGGTTTGATATACTGAAATCAGTGGTCTGCGCCGCGATCATGGGCGGAGCGGTAATTTTGATTTACAGAGCATCATCATCGCTTTCAAATGTTATTTCGGTCGTAATCTGCGCTGCCGTCGGAATAATAGTGTATGTGCTGCTTGCGTTTTTGCTCCGCTCCGACGAATTAAAGCTTTTTGCCGAGAAAATACTTAAAAAGCAATCCATGTGATGAAAGGAACTTCCGACATGATAAAAGTCATGAATATAATCACGGACACCAATATCGGAGGCGCCGGACGGCTGATCATTCAGTGTCTGAAATGCTTTGACAGAACAAAGTTCGATATAGTTCTCGTCGTCCCCTCGCACAGCGCGCTGATTCCGCTGATCAAAAACGAGGGCTACCGCGTGATCGAAACCGAAAAGGGACACGACAAATCGTGGGAAAAAGGAGCCGTACGCGAGTATAAAAAAATCATACGCGCCGAAAAGCCCGATATTGTTCACACTCACTCATCCTTTGCAGGAAAGCTTGCCGCGTATCTTTGCGGAGTAAAGGGACGCATATACACAAGGCACTGCACATTTGATATGCCGCGCCGGCTCACCACGTTCCCCGGAAAGCAGATAAACGGACTTGTAAACAATACGCTTGCAACGGCAATAATCGCGGTCGCGCAGTCTGCGGTTGAGAATCTCACCGAAACGGGTGTCGATCCGCGCAAAATAACCGTTATCGCAAACGGAGTCGAACCGATGCGTACCCTCTCCGTGGCGGAGCGCGCAGAATTTCGCCAAAGTCTCGGTATTCTCCCCGACGAATTCGTCTGCCTGATTTCCGCGCGCCTCGAAGAATACAAGGGGCACTCCTATCTCATAGACACGGCAAAGTATGTGCGCGATATGCTCGGCAATGAAAAGAAGGTCCGCTTTATATTCATGGGAGACGGAACATGCCGACGCGAGCTCGAGGAAAAAGCGCGCGACGTCGGAGTAGACGACATAATAATCTTTACAGGCTTTGTAGACGATGTAGCACCGTACTGCAATATTGCGGATCTGAATCTGAACTGCTCGTGGGGAACGGAAACGGCTTCTCTTGCGCTGTGCGAGGCGATGAGCCTTTCTCTTCCCTCTGTCGTTACCGATTTCGGCGGCAATCCTTATCTGATCACGGACGGTGTGAACGGTCTTCTCGTTCCGAAGAAGGATTCCGCATCAATGGCGGACGCGATAGTGCGTCTGATAAAAGACCCCGTTCTTCTTGAAAGTCTCGGCAAGGGCGCGCGCGAAGAGTATGAAAAGAAATTCACATCGCAGGCAATGACAGAAAAGCTTGAAGCGCTTTACGAAGCACAGATCAAAAAATAATCGGATCGGAGGAGGACGTACAATGAAATCAAATCGCAGAAATCCGGCACGGTGCCTTTCCGTTCTTCTCTGTCTTCTCTCTTTGATTTATTCACTGCCGACACTCTCTCTTCCGGCAAAATCCGCCGAAGCGGAGCGTACCGCCTACGCAAAGCCAACGGATGAAATCAACATGAATACTCTCTACGGAGAGAAATCCGAACTTGAGGATTTTTCCGAAATCCGCTGGACCGGTTCGGATCATGTAAAAAGCATAAACATCACTCAATATTCCGGCGGAACAAAATGTATTCTCGCGTCGGCTGATACCACGCGGAGAAGGACGCTCGGAATGTCCCGCCCGTTTGAGCAGATCGACATCTCCGGGTATTCCGAAATAAGCTTTGCCTTTCTCGTGCTCGGGACAAGCGATGCCGAGCAGTCGCTTAGAGTATCATTCGTATCCGGCGGTACCGAATACGTTTATTCGGTAAATATTCCGTCAAACGGCTGGTACACCGTATTCTGCGACGTTTCCGACTTTTCCGTAAAACTTCTCGAATCCGTTACCGTATATACAACCTCAGCGGATCAAAACGCATTTGTGACCTCGATTGCGATCTCCTCTCTCATGTGCGGAGATACGCCGCATGCGGTATACGCGAAGCGTTTTTCCGCAATCGGAATAACGGGAGGTGAAATATCGGAAGACCGGATTACTGTGAAAGCGGACGATAATGCAAAAGCCGAAATAAAAGCCGATGCGCTGATTCCGGACTCGTTCGATATAAGCTCCGCCGTCGCAATGAGATTTACTCTCGAAGGGCTTGAAGGCGCCAAAGTCTCAATCGGAATTTCCGATTCTCCCGCCGGTCGAAATCCGCAGTACTCGGAGGTAGGCAGCGTCACGGTTTCGGACAGCTCATCTTCATATGCCGTTGTCTTTCCTTCTTCGATCAAAATAGTCTCATGGAAAATGTCGTTCAGCGCCGTTTCATCAGAGAAAGAAACGTTTTCCGTAAAAAGCGTATCTTTCACGGTAGACGGAAACGGGGACGGAAATGCGGCGCAAACGCCGTCTTCGGAAACGCTCGGAACTCTTCCGAAATGCCGTTTTTCGTATTCGGACGATTCCGCTGTAATAACCGTAAGCGGTTCCCTGACCCACGATTCCACCGTAAAATACATAAACGACAAATTGGCGCTGTATTCCGTTCCGGCGTGGGAAAGCGAAATCGAGAACTTCGACGAGCCTCTCATGGAGATGGAGATATCGACGAATTTCACCTTCAAGGTAAATCTTGCGGATTATCCCGAAGCCGCCGCACAAAAGTTCGCGGTCGCTATAATAACCGAATCGGGTCCGGTGATGCTCTCTTCCCCGTCCTATCCCTCTCCGCCTCAAACGGCATATCTCAACACAAAGGCGGAAAAGCCTCTGATAGTTTCGGCGGAATCGAAAAGCGACATCTTTCTCTCCGGGGCTTCGGCTGTTATAGCGGAGGTTCCTCTCGATCAGCTTATACGCACATCGCCTTCCCCCGACGGGAAGCTTGCCGCATGGGGAGACTCGTATTTCTTCCTGAATTCCGAGATACTCTCTTCTCTTGATTCCTACACTTCATTCTGCAAAAACGCAGGGATATCGGTTTATTTCCGCATTTTTTCGTCAGCCGATATGTTTATATCCTCCCCCGGGCAGAATATAAACGCAAATTACTTTTCGCTGAGCGTATCCGATGAAGAAAAGGCATCGATGCTTTGCGCCGCCGTAGATTTTCTCTCATCGCGTTACTCTCCAGCAGGATACATATGCGGATACCCCGTAAATGTTATAACGGAAAATTCCTCCGACGATTTCCCGAACATTTTTGCTTATCTCAAAGAGCAGGCGAATGTGATAAACACCGTGTATTCCGTCGCGGCATCGAAAAATCCGATGACAAGAATGATAATCCCCGTCGATGACTGCTCATCCCGCAAGGTAAACGAAATATCGGGAAATTCGGACACCGTGTACAACGCCGAAACCTGCGTCTCCGTTCTCGATCACTTCATAACGCTTTCCGGAAATACTTCATGGATCGTGCTGCTCAGCATTTCGGAGATGTCCCAGCCGAATACCGTGAAATCAATATCGGCATCCGTTGAGGGCGGCGGATTTATCGGAACTGCGGTATATTATGACAAAGTCTCCGACAGCATCTCTGCCGTACCGATGTATCAGGCTATCAGCCGCGGATTTGATTCCGCCGCAGCCTACGGCATGAAGCTTGCGGGTATGACCGGAGAAAATAATCTTGCGGAAAATGTCGTAACGAAGGATCCGGATATACATCCGCTTCCCTACAGCTTCGGGGAGCGCGGTACTTTCTCAATCTGGGACTTCACAAGATCCTTCAGCTCGTATTCATGGACATCTTCATCCAACGCGTCGAGAATAACAACGCAGATAAGCCCCGCGCTCACGGAGGTATCCGAACTTACCGCGTGCCGTGCGCTTCATCTTTCACTCGTTGCGGAGACAGGAGGCGAAGAATGCGCGGTCGCGGCGGTCCCGCGCAAGATGAATCTTTCTTCATGTCCCTACATAGAATTCATACTGACCGCCGAAGGCGACGGTGAAATGCGCAGCTTTACAGTTACCGTAGGCGACAGTGAAAAAAGGTATTCCTATCCGGTTACGATTCCGGCAGGAGAAGCGTATTCCGTGATATGCACCGTTGAGGGTAATTTCTCTCCTGAGTACTTTGCAGTTGTGTACGACGGGGATGAAAAGCTAAATCTCGAAATAGCATCGGTCAAAGCGCTTTCGAAAACCTTCGGTGACGACGAGCTTTCTTCTCTTGTTCTTCTGTCTCAGGATACCGATGCCGAAAAAAACTCTTCGACTACTCCCGATTACATCCTCGCGGCAAAAATAACCGCCGCCGTGCTTTCAATAGTCATTTTCCTTCTGCTTACCAGAAAAAAGCGCACATAATGCGTTTTTTTCTTTATATTCTATTGCGGAAACTGCGTTTTTTTGGTATACTTATCTCAATTGATCCTTTAACGAATTAACGGAGAATTTTCATGAATAACAAAAAAGAGCTTCCCTCAGAACGCTTGGCTATTCTCGACTGCGGCGGACAGTACACAAAGGTAATCGACCGCAAGGTACGCGAGCTCGGCGTCTATACCGACATCTTCCCGTTAGGCACCGATATTGCGGCGCTTGAAGGCTACAAGGCGATAATTCTCTCCGGCGGTCCTTCTTCCGTATGGGCTGCCGGTGCGCCGAAATACGATGAAAAGATATTCTCTCTCGGAGTTCCGATGCTCGGCATATGCTACGGAATGCAGCTTATCTGCGAGCACTTCGGAGGCGTCGTAAAGCCCTCCTTCAGAACGGAGTACGGTCAGACGGAAATAACCGTTGACACCTCCTGCCCGCTCTTTGACGGGCTTGAGGAAAAGCAGCTCGTCCTCATGAGCCACGGCGATGCGGTTGCAAAGCTTCCCGACGGATTCAAGCTTTGCGCAAAAACCGGCGAAGCCGCCGCGGTTGTGTGGTCCGAAGAGAAAAACATAGTCGCGCTTCAATTCCACCCCGAAGTCGATCTCACCGAAAACGGAATAAAGATGCTTGAGAACTTTCTCAGAAAAATATGTGCGTTCCGCGATACATATGCGCTCGAAGACCGCATAGAAACCTCGGTGAAGATGATACGCGAGCGCGTGGGAAACAACAAAGTCGTAGTTCTCGTTTCCGGAGGCGTAGACAGCGCCGTAACGGCGGCTCTTCTCGTCAAGGCTCTGCCCCCGGAAAATGTTTTTGCAATACATATCGATCACGGTCTTATGAGAAAGAACGAAAGCGACCTCATATGTGAAAATCTCCACAAGCTCGGACTTATAAATATGAAGCGCGTCAACGCGGAAAAGGAATTTTTCTACGGCAAGGTCGATGCGGACGGAAACGGCACCGAGATCGGACCGCTCGCCGAGACGACCGACCCCGAAATGAAGCGCAAGATCATCGGAAGCATGTTCATAAAGGTAACTCACGATGCCGTATCCGAGCTCGGCATCGATCTTGACAACACCTTCCTTGCGCAGGGCACTCTCCGCCCCGATTTGATCGAAAGCGGAAATCCCGATGTCAGCGGATACGCGCACAAGATCAAGACGCATCACAATGATGTTGACATGGTTCGCCGTGCAAGAGAACGCGGGCTTATAATCGAGACGAACTGGGATTGGCACAAGGATGAGGTGCGCCGCGTTGCCCGCATGCTCGGCTTGGATGAAGAAATCGCTTCGCGCCAGCCCTTCCCCGGACCAGGTCTCGGAGTCCGCATGATCTGCTCCGAAGCGAATCCCCCCGAAAAGGATCCGGAAAAGCAGGCAGAAATCGCTTCGTTCTGTGAAAACCATAACGTAAAATCGTACCTTGCGCCGATCCTCAGCGTCGGTGTTCAGGGCGACTGCCGCAGCTACAAAACACTTGTCACGCTTTTCGGCGACAGCCATCCCGATTGGAATAACATATTCACTTTGGCAAAAGAGATACCGAACAAGTTCAGCTATGTCAACCGTGTAGCGTACTGTGTATATAAGGATGACGGATACGATATGCATTCGGACGGACTTCATGTGTGCCGCGATGCCGCGGACATACTCCGCGAGGCAGATTCCGCGGTTACGTCAAACATAATGAATTCGAAGATCGCGCAGTGCTTTGCCGTGCTCTTCCCGCTGTCGTGCAGTCAGGGAAAGCGTTATGCAATTGCGATCCGCGCCGTTGTTACATCGGATTTTATGACCGCCAGATCCGCAATTCCGGGATCGGACTTTTCCATGGAAGCTCTCGACCGCACGGTTGAGGAGATCAAGACAGCCTGCGGAAATGATATCTCCATGATATTCTATGATGTAACCGGAAAGCCTCCGGCAACCGTCGAGTGGGAATGATTGCATAACTCAGGAAGTGCCGTAAATACGGGCTTTCCACAGAAAAACAGGTCTGTATGACAACCGAATGACGACAAGACTAAAGCACCCTGCGGGACAATGTACCGCAGGGTGATTTCACATAGCTATGCCGTATCCTTGTTCATCATTTCACACACTGCGTCCTCCATCTCTGAGTATGCGTGCATATAGTGTGTCGTAATATAAATGCTTTCATGTCCCCCTCGGGCGGCAACCACAGGTGCGAACCAGCCTTTATTAACCAGATAAGTGATGTGAGAATGTCGAAAGCAGTGAATTGTTATTCGCGGTACTCCGGACTTTTCAATACCGGCTTTGAACTTCCGATGAAGCGATGTCTTACTTGTCAAAAACAGTGTAGTATCCGGTTTTGAGTCGGGAAGTTTTGCGATATACTTTCTTATCAGCGGTAAATTTCGTAAACTATCCGCAATAATCTCACCTGTCATAACGGGACTTTTCGGGAGGTATCTTTTTGTTTTGGTCAGACAAGCAGTTTCTTCCTCTCACGAATTCCACATGTTATATCAGATTCGTTCATTTCATATGCTCCTTTGATCCGGATCGCATAACACTCGGAGAGCTGTGTGCAAATTCACCCGTCGATCAGTTTTTCACGGACGAATTTATACCGAAATATTAAAACCGAGGTCAATGGTCATTCTTTCTGCGCTTGAAAGCGACGAGCGCAGTAAGCTGCGCCGATAGCAAGGAAAAGCTAAAATACTCCTGTAATATTTCACGCTTGGGGAGCCTCTGGACATCCGGAAACGCCTCGGAACTGCCAATCAAGGCATCAGACAGGGTTCTGAAAATGATTTTCGAGCGTGATCGGAACATCAAGCGTTACTCAAGATTGATCTTCCCTCAGGGATAAACGATACCGAGGCAGACCCAATCGCTAAGCCGAGCGTTTTCCGAAACAGAATCGTCAAACACGCAGGAAAAATAAACGCAAACATTCCGATGATACACAGGCGCGATGCAAGGAGAAAGGAAAGCGACAAGGTCAAAAACCTTTTTCCGTTTCTTCAAGCGTGACCGAGGTCACGGCTGTTTTTGGTTTTTCCTAAAATTTTTGCCGAAGATCGCACATATGGAGTTCAAAGTCTTGTAAAATACGTTTTTTAATGATATAATGAAAGCGATGTTACAAATCTAATGCATTTTTATCGGATAGTTCACACAAATGCTCTTTGCGCAGGCGGTCTCGACCACCGTACATAAAACCGCCGCAGCCGCGTGCGGAGCGTCCGTCAATCATTCGCAGACAAGAAAGGAAAAACGCCATGGGAAACGCAGAAAATGTTTCGGAAATCACCGCCCGCAAAGCATCCTCCGCTGCACTTCTCGGAAAAATCGAAAAGATATTCATCCTATTCGTTATCGCGTCGATGATCGGTTGGTTCTACGAGCTCGCTTTTTACCTCATAGCCGAGCATCGGATCGCAAATCACGGATTCTTCTACGGTCCGTATCTTCCCGTATACGGCTTCGGTGCGCTTTTCATTCTCCTGTGTACAAGCTCGTTCAAAAAATATCCGATAGCGGTATTTCTTCTCTCGATCCCGGTGACCGGTATTCTCGAATACTTCACGGGGCTTGTCATGTTCAGAATATGGCATGCGCGTTGGTGGGACTACACTACCGCTTTTATGAACATCGGCGGTTTTGTCTGTCTGAGAAGCGTTCTTTCCTTCGGGGTCGGAGCGCTGATACTAATTTACATAGTTGATCCGGCAGTTTCGGGAATCACGGGAAAACTTTCGCCGCGCATGAGAAACTCCGTTTCGGCGCTTCTTCTCGCTCTTCTGATATTTGACATCGTTATGACCGTTCTTTTCCGCATGCCGAAGCCCTTTGCGTAAAATCCGATACCGTTCGGTTGATTTTTAATACGATATGTGATATAATAACCGTAAAGATGTGCCGTCTTCGGTGCAAAGCATCGGCGATGCAGCAAAGGCGGCATACGCTCGTATGATGCTTTAAGGAGGCTTTTATGGAATACGTAATAGCGGGGATCATCGCACTTGTCGTGATTCTCATTTTTGCAAATGTTCGTGTCGTTCCGCAGGCGACGGAATTCGTAATCGAATTTCTCGGAAAATATCGCACTACGTGGGAAGCCGGAATACATGTCAAGATCCCGTTTGTCGAGAAAATCGCAAAGCGGATCACGCTCAAGGAACAGGTCATTGATTCTCCCCCGCAGCCGGTTATAACCAAGGACAACGTAACGATGCAGATCGACACCGTTGTATTCTACCGCATATACGATGCAAAGCTGTATGCATACGGTGCCGTAAATCCGATGAGCGCGCTTGAGA
>URSW01000024.1 GCA_900550625.1 uncultured Eubacteriales bacterium | reverse complement strand
ATCGTTCCGCGGTCCGTGATAAAGGATATCTCCGAGAAGGAGAAGCCGGTCGGCGCCCTCCGCGTCAAATCTGTCGAGCAGTCGGAGGCAGCACGAAGCACTGCCGTGAATATCGGATGCAATAAGCCATTTCATTTTCGTTGTACGCTTCCGCGGCGGAAGCCCCTTTCTTTATCTGTACGGCAAAAATGCCGTTTTTATTATAAGGTCTCGCGCTTCACGCCGACAAGCCGTTCTATGAACGATCGGTCGAATTCGGAAAGGCAGTGATCCTTTCTGTGGATAAGGACATCCTTGAAGAGCGCGGTGTCATCGGTACATTTTTTCTGCACAAGTCCGTATTTTTCAAGGACTGCTTTCGGCACGGGGGACGTGCACGCAAACGCATACGGATTTGAAGAAAGGATCGAAAGAACTGCCGCGCGGTCGAAAACGTGTATATATCTACGCTCGCCGTCCGCGGATTCAACATTATCGCGCTCCGCAGGAAACGGCGGGGCATCAGGCGAATCATATCTGTCCGTGTATACGACCTCGGCAAGCTCCAGCAACTCTTCGCGCGTGACGCTCTCCGAATCTGCAAGCGGGGATGCCGAATTCATTATCACCGTCGGAGAGAATTCACAGATAAGCTCATAATCAAGCTCTTTTGAATCGAGAAAGCTTTTGTATTCCCTGTCCCGTTTTGCCTCATATCTGATTATTCCGAGAGCGCATTCCTCACGGATCACGCTTTTCACCGTCTGAGCCGTATCTGCCTCCCTGAAAAACAGATCGGCATGGATTTTTCCGTCGGCCCATCCCGAAAAAAGCGCAAAGGCTTCGGCGATATAATCAGCGTGCGGCACAGAGACGGAAAAGCGTTTCCGCTCCTTCCCGCCGCCGCGGAACATATTTTCCATGCTGTCCACCTGCTCGAGTATGCTTCGCGCACGTCGGATGAATTCCTCTCCGCTCGGAGTGAGAGTCATCCCCTTCGAACTGCGCTCAAAAACCGCAGCCCCAAGCGAGGTCTCAAGCTCTTTGACCGCGCGGCTCAATGCGGACTGACCAACATAAAGCTTTTCCGCTGCCTTATTGATCGACTTCGTTTCTGCGATGGTTACGGCGTATTTCATATGAAGTAGGTTCATATATCCCCCTATACGGAATCACTCACAATAAGTATAGCACAATCCGCTTTTAAAATCTACGGATATGCGCCGTTTATTTGCGTTTTTTTGAGTTTTTTGATATAAGGACCGATATTTTCGACGATGCGGTGCGTTTCGGGGAAATGTCCGGAGCAGAGGCGGCGAAATCCGGCGCTTATCTGAAGTACGCAGACTTCCGGCGCAAAGCCGTCGGCGCATCCGAACCTTGCAGGTGCGCCGTAATGCCGATCGGGAAAATCCGTTGCGGTATCGCGCGGAGATTGGGAAAAAACTCGCGGTAAAGTCGTAAAAGCGGCGGCTTTTTCGAAGAAAGCCGCCGCTTTTATCAATTTTATTCCGGACAGGTCCGGGGCACTGCGATCTTTCCGCAGATTGCAGAGATGCTCAGTGCGTGAGGAAGAACATCGCAAGGAACAGCACGGTGATTACCCATGTGCCGACCTTTACTTCCCTGATCTTTCCTGCGAACACCTTGATCACGACATAGGAGAGAAGTCCGAAAGCGATTCCGTAGGAAATGTTATAGGTAAACGGCATCATTGCAAGGGTAAGGAAAGCGGGAACCGCAGAGGAAACATCCTTCCAATCGATATCCTTGACGCTTCCCATCATAAGAACGCCGACATAGATGAGGGCGGCACCGTACGCAAAAGCGGGAATCAGCTTTGCAAGCGGAGCGAAGAAAAGTGCGGCCACAAATGCGGCGGATGTGACGAGAGAGGTAAGACCGGTCTTTCCTCCCGCAGCAACTCCGGCGGAGGACTCGACGAAGGTCGTTACCGTGGACGTGCCGAGCGCCGCTCCGGTACAGGTTGCGATCGCGTCAGCCATCATCGCCTTGTTCATATTCGGAACCTCAAGCTCGCCCCTATCGTTCTTTACGAGCAGATCGCCGCCGCGGCATGCGCCGTACAGAGTTCCGAGTGTATCGAACATATCCACCATGCAGAATGCAAGCGCCGTCGTTATAAAAAGAATGACAAGTCCGCCGACTGAATGTCCTTCCGTGCCGAGATATGCCGAGAAATCAAATCCCTCGGTGAATACCTTTCCGAAGGATTCGGAGGCAAATGCAGTGAACGGCTTGATGGGATCAAACGTGAAAGTCTCGGCAAAGGTATCGTAGAAGCCATCCACCGTAAAGCCGAGGATGTAATACAGTGCGGTTCCGCCGAGTATTCCCCAAAGAATGGAGCCTTTGATGTTTCTATATGCCAGAACTGCGATAAGCAGAAGAGAGAATACGGCAACGATCAGCGGCATAACGGACGCCCAATCCGCATTGCCGATGAAGTTGAACGACGCAAGCGTAACGCCGGTCGATTCGCTGGGAATGACAAGCTTCGCATCCTGAAGACCGAGGAAAGCGATAAACAGACCGATTCCCGCGGGGATTGCAGTCTTAACGACAGGCGGAATGGCTTCGAAAATAATTTTGCGAAGTCCGGTTGCGGTCAGCAGCACGAAAATAAGTCCGTCGATAAGCACGAACACAAGCGCGTTTGCGTAGGAAAAGCCGAGAGTAAGGCATACCGTATACACAAAGAACGCATTGAGTCCCATTCCGGGAGCCTGCGCAAGCGGCAGATTGGAAAGAAGACCGATAAGCACCGTTCCTATGATGGCGGAAAGCGCCGTCGTAACATACATGGCGTCGAACGATACCACGCCGAGAGTTGCAAACATTCCGGAGTTTACGACAAGTATGTATGCCATTGCGAGGAAGGTAGTCAATCCCGCAATCACCTCTGTTCTCGGTGACGACCCCATTTCATTGTACCGGAACTTTCTGTTCCAGAACGAGCTTTTTTGTTCTGCGTTGCTGTTTTTCATAAATCTTTTCCCTTTCCGAAATATATATTTGATTGGTTGCCGACAATGATTTGAAATATCCCGGAATGATTCCCGTCGAAAATTCCGCGCCGCATTTTTGCGGCGTTACGGATAAGCCGAAGGCTTCCGGAATCAAAACTAAGGCACACTTATCCCACGATAAGTGTGCCTAAACGGTAAGTTCGAAACAATTCTCGCTCCGTGCAGCGCCCACTTCAATCCGTCAGTTCCAAAGACGTTAATGATTATATCACAGTAAGTTCATCTTGTCAAGCACGGCGCGTCACGAATAATATTTTTGCGTACTCAGCCGAATATCGAAAAAACGTGTCGGATTTTATCAGTAGTTTTCGCTTTTGAGCTCGAAAAAACCCTGAGAATGAAGGCAGACCGGGCATATCTCGGGCGCGGACATTCCGACCGCGATATGTCCGCAGTTGCGGCATTCCCAGACCTTGACCTCGCTTTTTTCAAAGACGGACGCGCTGTCCACATTACGAAGGAGCTTGCGGTAGCGCTCCTCGTGATGCTTTTCGACCTCCGCGACAAGTCTGAACTTCGCCGCAACAGCGCGAAAGCCTTCCCTTTCCGCCGTCTCCGCAAACGATGCGTACATATCGGTCCACTCGTAATTCTCGCCTTCCGCCGCGTTCAGAAGATTATCCGCCGTATCCCCGAGACCGCCGAGCTCCTCAAACCACAGCTTCGCGTGCTCCTTCTCGTTATCCGCGGTCCGCTGAAACAGCTCGGCGATCTGCTCGAATCCCTGCTTTTTTGCAACCGACGCAAAATAGGTGTACTTGCTCCTCGCCTGAGTCTCACCGGCAAACGCCGCGTAAAGATTCTTCTCGGTTTCGCTCCCCGCGTACTTCCCCGTATTCGCCATGACTTTTCTCCTTAAGATAATGTATCGGAAATTTTCCGTGATATATTATCGTCACGCAAAAGTCGGTTTTATACGCATGGCGCGTACTTCTCCGCTTGGGCAAAACGCTTTTTCGCTTCTCCGCCGACGTGCATCCGAATATACAAAAGTCCGCAGACGGCGACCGTCTGCGGACAAAAGCACTGTATTTTTTTCGGCGCGCCGTTCAATTGCACACCTCAAGGGACTGAGCCTGACGGAGCCACAGCGCAGCTGTTGCGTCGCTCGGCATACGCCAATCTCCGCGCGGAGAGAGGCAGATGCTTCCGATCTTCACGCCGTCCGGCAGGCAGCTTCGCTTGAACTGCTGAGTGAAGAATCGGCGGTAGAACGTCACGAGCCACTTTTTGATCACGTCGGGCTTGAAATCGTTTTCGAACGCGCGGCAGGCAAGCGCAAATATCTTCTCCGGCTCAAATCCGTATCTGAGAACGTAATAGAGGAAGAAATCGTGGAGCGCATACGGTCCGACGATATCCTCGGTCTGCTGCGCGATCTCGCCGTTTTCGTCGGGCGGAAGAAGCTCCGGACTGATGGGCGTATCGAGAATATCGCGGAGGATATCGCTGCTGCTTCTGAATATGTCGTATTCCATTATGCTGTCGATCATCCAGCGGACGAGCGTTTTCGGGATTCCGCAGTTGACGCCGTACATACTCATGTGATCCGCGTTATATGTGCACCATCCGAGCGCAAGCTCGCTGAGGTCTCCGGTTCCCGCTACAAATCCGCCGATCTTTCCGGCGTAGTCCATAAGCACCTGAGTACGTTCTCTCGCCTGCGAATTTTCAAAGGTAAGATCGAATTTGTCGGGATCGTGTCCGATATCGGAGAAATGCTGCTCAACCGCCTTTTTTATCGGGATCTCAAGCGCGGTGATGCCGAGGCTTTTCATTAGTGCTAGCGAGTTGTTGTATGTGCGTCCCGTCGTGCCGAAACACGGCATCGTAATACCGACGACATCGGTGAGGGTCCTTCCCGCACGGCGCGCCGCCTCTGTGCAAACGAGCAGTGCAAGCGTGGAATCAAGCCCTCCTGACACGCCGATGACCGGACGTGCGCCCGTTACGTCCATGCGCTTTTTAAGCCCCATTACCTGCATTTCGAAAATATTCATGCATCGCTGTGCACGGTCACGTTTCACGTCGGGAACGAACGGAAGCTTTCTCACCGGATAGAACGAAAGGTCACACCCCGCGGAAAATGCGCACGGAATTGAAACGGTTCTGAACGAGGACGCGGATGTGTTCTGCTCCGCGCAGTCGGAAAATGTCTTTATTTTGATCCTGTCGGCACGAAGCTTTCCGAGGTCGATGTCGCTGTAAAGGATATAGTCGGTATCGACGGTCTTCGTGTTCTCCGCAAGGACTCTGCCGTTTTCACAGACAAGGCTGTGTCCCGAGAAAATAAGATCGGTCGTCGATTCCGTGCAGCCCGCGGAGACATAGACATATGCGCCGAGCTGAGACGCCGACTGCTGCTGTACGAGCGAACGGCGGTAGCGGCGCTTCGAGATCGTCTCGTTGCTCGCCGAAAGATTTATTATAACCTCCGCTCCGCCGAGCGCAAGCAGACTTCCGGGAGACACCGTCGCCCAAAGATCCTCGCATATTTCGGCGCCGAAGCGAAACATTCCGGTATCAAATATGAGATCGCGCCCCGCGGGGATACTTTCCGCCTGAAGTTCTCCGATTCCGAGTTCCGCGGAGGTGAGCGAAACGCTGCCGAGGCGCGATCCCGGAGTAAACCACCGCTTCTCGTAAAATTCATTATATGTGGGGATATACGTTTTCGGCACAATTCCGTAAAGACGTCCGCGGTATATCACGGCGGCGCAGTTATAAAGCGCGCCGTGTATTTCAAGAGGAAGTCCCACCGCGATCACTGAAGAAAAGGCTTCACTGCACGAAACGATCTTTTTCAGTCCCTCTCTCGCGGAACGAAGAAGGGTCTGCTGAAAGAAGAGGTCGGCACAGGTATATCCGGTCAGCGCAAGCTCCGGAAAAACGGTAAGCTGCGGGGATTTATTCTCAGCCTCGGCGGCCTTTTCGATTATGCGGTCCGTATTCTCCGCAGCGTTTCCGACCGCAACGTCCGGAACGGCGGCGGCAACCCTTATAAAATCAAGCATTGTATTCCTCCCGTACTGTCATACCGACGGCAAAATCCGTTTATATTATACCACCGCTCACGCGCAAGTTCAACCGTTTTTTGAATATGCGCGAAATTAAATCGTCGTGCGGCGGACGCGCGGCTGCATGACCGATACTGCAGAATAGTCCGCGGCGTAAAGCCGTATATCCGGCAAAACGCCGGAGCAGCCCGCCTTTATGCGGACTGCTCCGATACCGTATTCCCGAATTATTCAGCTTTCGAGCTGCTTTCCGAGAAACAGCGCCGCGGTCTGTATCAGTTTTTCCTCGATGTCCTCGGCACATACTCTCTGATCGCGGTCGGATATTACCGAAGCGACCGCGCCGGCGATATCCCCTTCGGCGATGATCGGCATTGCGCAGCTTACGAAGGTATCCGCGCCTTCGGTAATGCATATCTTTTCGGAGCTGTCCTTCGATGCGAAAAAGCTTCTCTTTTCGATCAGGTCCTCAAATTCCGCGCTTATTTTCCTGTCGCCGTAATCCTTCTTCGGAACTCCGGCGCTGGCAACCACCGCGTCGCGGTCGCATATCACGATCGCAAGCTGGCAGGTCTTATGAAGAGTTTCCGCGTACTGCACGGCAAACACCGCCAGCTCCCCGATCGGAGAGTATTTTTTGAATATGACCTCGCCCTCGCGGTCCGTATATATTTCGAGCGGGTCGCCCTCGCGGATACGCATCGTGCGTCTTATTTCTTTGGGAATAACGACTCTTCCGAGATCGTCTGCTTGTGTCAAGTGGAATCCAAAAATTTTTAAAAACCCTTATATATCAAGGGTTTCCGGACTTTCGACAAAATTAACCCTTGCGTTATTATAACACAAAAACAGCATAAAAGCCAGCAAAAAACCGGCTTTTACATGGTCATGAAAGTTGGAAGGCAACATCAAACTTCCATTCAATTTTCAGATTTTCGTTGTCAAAAACAATGACGCGGTCTATATCGTCGTACATTCTTTCCCGGAGTTTATCGTCCGGCTCATCTGCTGCAGCGGCGATATTTTTGATCGCATTCATTGCCGTGTTGCTTTCTTCCTGCTTTTGCAGCAGGCCTTCAATTTCATCCTCGATTCGTGATAACTCCGTCTGGAGTCTGTCCCTATCCTCTGAAAGAGCGCCTTTCTTTTCGAGAAAAGCATTCCGGGATATTTCATCGGAACGGAATTGCTCATACAGTGATGCAACCTTACCGCCGATCCCTCCGAGCTGAATGCGGAGGGATTTTTGCTGCGCCCGAAGAGGAGCAAGCTTATCCGGCTGCTTTTCATTTACTGTCCTGCAATATTCTTCGCTGACAATTTGCAGCTGCCGTTTGTATGTGGTGAAAACAACATCCTCTATATTTGTCCGGCTCCAATGAATGCCTGCACACGGAGCGTCCCTTATATATAACGGCGTAGCGCAGGAGTAATATTCGTCCAAGCCAAAGGTCTTGCGAAGTCTGCGGCCGCAGTGCCCGCAATAGTAAACACGGTCACGGCGGTCGGTTCTGACAACATCGTACTTTTTCACTTTCCGCAGGGTATCATTCGCTGCGTAGTATTCATCGTGTGTTACGATGGGTTCGTGCATGCCCTCATTTATCACATAATCCTCCGGCGCATACCGTTTTTGCACTTTGGCCCGAATGGTTTCATTTCCGCATTTGAAAGACACCATGGCTCCGGTATACTTATAATCCCGTATGATTCGGATCACCGCCTGATGACTCCACATCGCATCGTTGCTAATCCCTTGCCGTGAGAGCTTTTTGTGCTGCATCGGCGTCGGAATATGCTTTTCGTTAAGGATACGGGCAATTTCCGTGGATTTCTTTCCCTCAATAGCCCACAGGAAAATATCTCGCACAGTGGGTGCAGTTTCGGGATCCGGCACCATATGGTGCTTTTGCCCTTTGATCTTTGTGTATCCATATGGGCAATGGCTGACATACCGGCCGCTTCTCATCAGCATGTGCTGTGATGTTTTTACCTTTTTTGAGATGTCAACGCTGTACATCTCATACATAAAGTTTCGGAAGGCAACATCAATGCCGCCGGTTGTCCCGATAAACTGATCGCTGTCGTAATGGTTATTGACCGCAATAAACCGGATGCCGAGATATGGAAAGATGTGCTCAAGGTAATCGCCGGCTTCAATATAGTTTCGCGCAAATCGGGAAAGGTCTTTCACGACGATGCAGGAAACATCACCGGAGCGCACCATCGCCATCATCCGCTTAAAACCGGGACGGTCGAAATTCGTCCCGGAATATCCGTCATCGACGAACTCGACCGTCTTCATGGAAGCAAGCTCAGGCTGCCCTTGGATAAACTGAGCGATGATGCCGCGCTGGGCCGTAATACTATTGCTCTCATCATTCGCACCGGTGTCCTCAAGCGATAGCCTGAGATACACGGCAAGCTGTTTTTTCGGCATTTAGGCAACCTCCTTTCTGATT
Organism: uncultured Eubacteriales bacterium; assembly: GCA_900550625.1. Taxonomy (GTDB): domain Bacteria; phylum Bacillota; class Clostridia; order Oscillospirales; family CAG-272; genus UMGS1312. The sequence continues at coordinate 5,348 of URSW01000024.1, read as the reverse complement.
CGCTCGCACTCCTTGAACATTTCCTCAAACTCAGGCATGTACTTAAACCGAATATCCAAAGAGCCGTCGGTATTCACTCGGATCTCATCAACCATTGCCTCGACCATTTCTTCGGTTACCGTTTTCGTCTTATAATAGCGTGAAATGAGCCGATTCCATTTTCGGGCGCCTGTTTCAGTCACCTTGGTTTTTGTCTTAATTGCCTGAAGCTCCTGCAATTCGCTTTCATATGCGGCGATTTCCTTTTGATAGACATCTCTGGCAAGCAAATATTCCTGCTGCGTCAGTATGCCGTTCTTGAAGTCGATATACAACCGGGAAAACAGCTTTTTCTTTTGGTCCAGCTTATCCTGCAGTTCTTTGACACGATTTGCCGGCACACTATGCTTTGCTTTTTCTTTCTCCAAAGCGATCAAGCCGAGCAGCGTTTTTTGTGTGTCAAGGAATAGGTCCATCTGCTTTCGTATAACGCTCAACACGATTTTATCAAGGTCATCGGCGCGGATGCTCTTTTTTGAGCATGCCGTGTCTCCAAGCTCGATGTTTGTCGGGCATTTATAATTGTAGTAGTCTGTGACCACGCCGTCCTTTTTCGGGCGGGAATAACTGCGAACATATTTCATAACACGCCCGCAGTCGGCACACCTCAAAACCGAACCGTATGGATTGGGACGCTTGGGCAGATGCGCATAGCGTCCGAAGGATTTCGTCGCATTGCTTGAGACCTTTTTGTTGATCTCCTGCACCGTATTCCACAGCTCCATGCTGATAATCGGCTCGTGTGTCCCTTCAACCACATCCCAGTCCGCCTCTTTTGTCCAATGGTATTTTTCGCCCTTATACAGGCACTGCGAGCTGCGTCCTTGCGCCAAATTCCCGATATAGACCACATTGACAAGCAGGTCTTTCAGAACATGGCGATTCCAGGGCAGTTCACTCCCTTTCTTATTATTATTTGTTATAATGCCGCGCTCATAGCGTAGCCGCCCAGGGGAGGGATAGCCTTTTTCGTTGAGAATACGGCATATAGTATCAAATCCGATCCCTTTCGCTCTGAGTTCAAAGATCTCGACTACGATCGGAGCGATCTCATGATCGATCACCAATCGGCTCCGATTATTTTCATCCTTCAGATAGCCGTATGGAGCATAATTGCCGATGTAATCACCGCGCAGCCGCTTATTCTTCATTGTCGAGCAGATCTTTTTGGATATGTCCTTTGCGTACATATCATTGATCAGATTTTTAAGAGTGGCGGCGAGCTTTTCGCCGGCATTGGCAGAGCTGCTGTCATAATCGTCGCTGACGGAAATAAAGCGTATGCCGAGGAAAGGAAAGATGCGTTCCAGATATTCACCGGTCTCCACATAGTTTCTGCCAAGGCGGGAAAAGTCCTTCACAAGGATGCAATTGATCCGTCCTTTCCGCACATCCTCGATCATTCGATGAAACGCGGGGCGCTCAAAATCGGTACCCGTGTAGCCGTTATCGGCATATACCTCTTTCAGCTCGAGATACGGCCGCTCGGCAAGATAGTTTCTCAGGAGCAGTTCCTGATTTTCAATCGAATCCGCATCCGCCTTGCCGTTGTCCTCAACAGACAAACGAACATAAAGCGCGGTACGAAACACGGCCTGCCTTTGGCCTTTCGGAAGACCTTCGGAAACGCCGTTTTTCCGTGATACTCTGGCCACTATCCCACCTCCCTTATCGGCATAGCCAACACTTTTTTATCTGTGGTTTGCTCTGAAATAAACCGCAATATTTCCTCGATCTGATTCCGATGGCGGAACACGATCTCAATATTGGAGTCCTCAAAAATATTGATGCGTTCTATCAGATGAATGACCATTGGCCGCGTGAGTTCGGTCACATTTTCATACTGACGGAACTGTTCAATCCAGGACTGCTGCTTTGAAACGCCGTCGAGGATCTCCCGTTTCTCTTTGTTCAGCTTTTCGATGGCGGCAGTTGCTTCGGCGATTCTTTCTGCAAGCTCTTTTTTCAGAGACTCATATTCGGACCTGTCCAGCAAGCCTGCCCGCAGATCCTCATAAATTCCGAGGCGCAGCGTGTTGTTTTTCCGAACGACTTCTTCCTGTATTTCGATGCTTGCGTCAAGCTGCTTCAGTTTGTGCTTTTCCCATGACAGATTTTCAAATTGCCTGAGCGCCTTATCCACATCCAGCAGCAGGTCGATTTGGTGCCGGACCGTCTGATAAATTACCTGACCCAAAATATCTTCTCTTATGGAATGCCTGCTGCACACCGTTTTGTCGTGCTTATTGGCGTTGCAGACATAATATACATAGCGTTTGCCTGCGTAGGATACCGTCTTTCTGACAGCCGTAGCACCGCAGTCGCCGCAATAAATGCGGCCGGCGTATACCGGTACTGTTACATCTCCCGCACGGCAATGGGTATCATCCCTCAGCAGCTCCTGAACAAGCTCAAAATCACGCACGGAAATAATAGCCTCATGTGTACCTTCCACGCGAAGCCACTCACTTTCAGCTTTTGTAACCACTGTCTTGGTCTTATAATTCGGCGTAGTTCGTTTGCCTTGGATCATTACACCAAGATAGATTTCATTTTTCAGAATACGCCTTACGGAAACATGGCTCCATACGGCTTTTGAAGATGTCTGAAAGCTTGTTTTGTAATTGCTTCCGCTCAGTTTCTTATATTCTGCAGGTGAGGGGATACCAAGTTCGTTCAGACGTACTGCGATATTCTGCGGGCTCAGCCCTTCGATTTTCCACCGGAAAATGTCCCTTACAACATCTGCGGCAAATTGATCAACAACCAACTTACTCTTATCATTGCTGTCTTTGACATATCCGTAAGCCACAAATGCTCCGGCATACTCTCCGTTTTGCTTTTTTGCCGTAAGGTTTGTGCGGATCTTGGTGGATATATCCCGGATATAAAAATCATAAACGAAGCTGTTGATCGTAAAGGCAAGATCATCCGAGGAGGTTGCCGAAAGCGAATCATAGCCCTCGTTTATGGTGATAAACCGAACGCCGAGTTTGGGGAAAATCTTTTCTTTGTATTTTCCCACATCAATATAATCTCTGCCGAAACGGGACTGATCCTTTACGACTACGCAATTGACCTTTCCCGCCTCAATGTCCTTCATCATTCGCTGAAATTCAGCACGGTCAAAGTTGGAACCGCTTTTTCCGTCATCCTTGTACTCGTCATACAGTTCGAGCTCCGGATGCAATTTCATAAAGTCATATATCAGCTTTCTCTGGTTGCTGATACTGTTGCTTTCGCTTTTGGCTCCCGAAGAGCACGAAAGGTCGTCATCCTCCTTCGATAAACGAAGATAGATGGCAACCTTGAATGTTTGATCTATAATCTTATTCATAGCGCCACTCCTATCTGTATTATTCGAGTACGAATAAACAGCCGGAGTTATCGCTGATTTTGTCCGTATTTGATTATAGCACAGACAACCGAGAAAATCCAGCCGTTACACTTAAAATCCGCATAGCAATTATTACCATTACATTGACGCGATCATGGAAGTGAAGCTGTCGGTAAGGGATTTGTCCTTGTCTGCATATGATACCCGGACAACGACATCTCCGACCTTAAAGCAATACGGATCCTTGATCTGTTCAACATAAGACCTTACGCGCTCTTCCAGCGGCAGGCTTTTATCTATCACGACATCTCTGATATCCACCAGCTCAGATAAGTTCTTTTCAGACTGTTCCATAAATCATTACACCTCCATGTGTTCGTCTTTACAACTTGTATTTTTGCCATAATTTACTTGGTATATTCAAAAACAAAATGCTCATTGCCTCCGCCTGCAGCGAACAGGTCCACAGAAATTTCATCTCCCCGCCTTCATTGTGGCCGGGCCGCGAGTTACGGGAGTACCATTGTGCCCGGCCGGATCGTCGCGGTATACGGGAGCCACCCGTATATCAGTGCTCCTGGTTCTGTTCGCCACACAGACGGATAGCCGCTTCCCGGTTCGGGGATGTAGAGGATAAGCTGTTCAATTTTCAAGGTACAGGTAAGCGCGGGGGTGCCTTACACAAGTAAATACGGACAGTTTTTTCGTTCCATACACTCGCCGACAAAAAAATTCAAAAAATGCCGGCTTCAGATATCCCGAAACCGGCATTCGCCTCAAATCTTAAATTTTGAGATGTTAAGCGCAATATGTATGAGAATGTACTGCTTCAGATCCTCATCCAAGCGGCCATACAAATAGGAATTATGCTCAATCATCGGCATATACAATTCCAGTATGGACTCTAAATCCCGATGATTTCCCAAAACGGCCCCTTGCAGAACCTTTTTGAACTCAGATGCGTTCATTCATCATCACCGCCTTCCATCAGACGGGAGCGCAGCTTTTTCAGTGCAATGCACCTTTGATTTCTAACATACTGCAACGAGCAGTTGAGCCTTTTGGCTGTTTCTGTTTCGCTCAGGTCTGCCAGAAACAGCAGTTCCATTACCTGCCGACGCTTTAATGGCAGCTCCATAAAAGCCTTTGTCAGCCGTTCCTCTTCAAAATCATACGGGGTCTGCATTCTTGTGCTGCTCGGCCATAATTCGCGTTGTGCCAGATCAATAAGCTCCTTCTCCGGTATATCCTCGTAGGATATGGTTTCCGGACGATTCTCGTATTTTCGCAGGTAATCAATTTTCGCACGCTTAATTACTGTCTCAAGCCATCGCGTAAACTTTGCCCGTAGCTCATCCCGTTCGGGATATTCCTGTCTGTGGTCCATTTTCATGCCTCCTTGGGGCATGCCACCACAGCAGGGAGAAGCCGTACCGTTTCACGGCACGGTTTTCAGCGATATACGCAACATGCCATGATGGCATGCTGTGAATAAAATAGTGGTTGGTCGTTACGATGATTATCACAGCGATCAGAACATCGGATTCACCTCCTTCCAAAGGGTATAATAAAAAACGACCATACCACACCTCTGTGTGATACAGTCGCTTCATGCGTGAATATAAAACCGATGCCAACGGCTCGGCTATTTGTATACTGATATTAAAACAGTTAGGCTTCTTCCTTCTGTTAGGGTCTGTTCCTCGTCATATGCACTCTCACTTATCCCTATGATTTACTGAACTTTTCAAGTGAATCCAAATAGGTGTTAAACCCTTCACACGCCAGTATCCGTTTTGATACTGGGTATTTTTCAATTCGTTCGGCAATCTCCTTCAGATAGATTTCTTCAGGGTGGGAAAACTCATGAGCCAATAACTGATCCGTAGTCGCATTCAAAGCATTTGCAATACGAACTGTCATATCAAGGCTCGGCTTTACCCGACCGTTTTCGATCTGGCCAATGTGGCTC
>URSW01000023.1 GCA_900550625.1 uncultured Eubacteriales bacterium | reverse complement strand
CGCCCGCCGCCGCACATGCCGTATGAGGCATTCAATAAGTCAATAATTTTATTACATAAAGGAGTATACCATGTTTTCATTCAAGCCTGCGGACTTTGTTCCGTACAAGAATCAGGAAGTTCTCGAGCGCTGCCGCAATATCACACGCGAGGAGATGACCGTTCATCCGAATCCGGATTTCAAGATCCATGTGGTCGATAATCCCGGAGCCATCTGGATCGGCGATATGGTCGCACGCATCCAGGCATCCGATATGCTCGACAAGAAGTGCGTTATGATCCTCCCTAATCCGTGCCCCGTTATTTACTGCACCGTCGCCGAGATCATCAACCTCAACAATATCAGCTGCCGCAACGTTTATGTGTTCACAATGGATGAGTGGGCGGACAACGACGGAAATATCGCCCCCTCCACCTATCAGCGCGGCTTCACCTATTCTCAGCTCAAGTATTTCTACGGCTCTATCCGCGAGGATCTGCGCATGCCTCTCGATCACATCCATTACCCCACGACCGAGAATATCGCCGACTATTCCAAGATGATAACCGAGTGCGGCGAAGGCGGCGCTGATATTTGCTACAGCGGTCCCGGCTGGGCCGGACATATCGCATTCATCGATCCGCTCACTCCCGAGTTCGGAACTCCGAGCGTTGAGGATTTCATGAACATGGATGCCCGTGTCGTTACTCTCAATCCCATGACGATCATGCAGAATTCTCTCCACGGCGTGTTCGGATGCAGCGGCGATATCGCCAATGTTCCTCCGCGCGCGGCGACCATCGGTCCCGCAGATGTACGCCGTGCAAGAGCGAGAATGGAATCCCACGATCTCACGACCATGGGCACATTCTCTTCATGGCAGAGAATGATCTCCCGCCTTATCCTCCACGGAGAGGTAACTCCGCTCGTTCCCGCATCGATCCTTCAGCTTCTTAAGACCGACGTTTATGTCAGCGAAGAGATCGCAAAGCCGATCGAGTGCATGGAGAAGGTCGGATACTGATGGACTCATATACTCTTCTCGGCTCACTCGTGCTTCCCGACCGGATCGTACCGGACGGAGTGCTTGAGGTTGAGAACGGGGTGATCAAATACGCGGGACGCGCGTGCGGAACCTCTGTTCCGCACGGCGCGCGCCGCGTGGACGGACTTATCGCACCGGGATTCGTGGACATTCACTGTCACGCCGGCGGAAAGTTCTACTGCCACGATAATCCGCGCGCGGTGGCGGCACATCATCTTGCGCACGGCACGACGTCGATGCTCTTCACGATGTACCGGCGCATACCGATCGCGGATATGCTCAAGCACACCCTTGAGATAAAGGAGCTGCTTCCCGAGCTTCCTAACGTTCTCGGAGTGCATCTCGAGGGACCGTACCTGAATCCGGATTACGGTTCGGGCATCGGAGTGGAAACTCCCGTTCGGGAAGAGGAGTATATGCCCCTCTGCAAAACGGGGATCGTCCGTCAATGGACCTGCGCCCCCGAAATGAGCGGCACGGAGAAGTTTATTCGCGATATTACATCGCGCGGCATCGTTTCCTCGATCGGACACAGCTGCGCATCCCCCGAGAATGTTGCACTTGCCGCCGATGCGGGCGCGACCCTCGTCACGCATTTGTTTGACGCGACGGGAAATGCGATTTCTCCGACACGCTACGGCGGCACGCTTGAGGTGTCGTTTGATTCCGCAGTGCTTGCACATGACGGATTCTTCTATGAGATAATCTGCGATAAAAACGGGGTGCACGTCCGTCCCGACATGGTAAAGCTTGCGATAAAGGCTGCGGGAATTGACAGAATCGTCGGAATTACCGACTGCTGCACGGGCAGCGAGGACGATTCGGACGTGAATTTCTTCGGCGGCGAGCTTGTCGGAAGCAAAATGACCATGGACAAAGCGGCGAGAAACTTCTACGCCCTCGGACTCTCCGTTCCCGATGTGTTCCGCGTATGCTCTCTAAATCCCGCCGGAGCGATTCATGCAGACGGCGAGATCGGTTCTCTTGAGGCGGGAAAGCGCGCGGACGTTATCGTCGTTGACGGCGAACTTAATCTTCTTGAGGTACTCAAGGCTTAACTGAAAGGACAATCACAATGTTAAAAGCAGGTATGTCAATCATTGATATCACTCCCGAAAAAGGCGTACAGCTCGGAGGATATCCCCATTGCCCGCGTCCGAACGAAGGCGTGCACGACCGACTTTACGCTTCGTGTATGTTCCTCGATAACGGCACCGACCGCGTGGCGATCGTAGCCATGGATATATTCTTCTTCACGAAGCGCCTCTGCACGGAGATACGGTCAAAGTTTGATTTCGATATTTCGTTTACCGCGTCTCACACGCACAGCGCACCCAATACGGGTCTTGTGCACGATTTCGAGAAAAACGAAGGCGTGTTCGTCGATGAAGCCTTTGTCTCCGACCTTGTCGCAAAGGTGGAGAAGATCATAAAGGAAGCACACGACAACACCTTTGACGCCGAATTCGGCTCGTATGTCGGACACTGCGGCGCAGAGCAGGGCGTCGGCGGAAACCGCCGCGAAAAAGGCGGTGTCTGCGATCCGTCCGTAAACATCCTTGCCGTCCGCGATTCCGACAAAAAGATTCGCGGAATCCTTCTCAACTACGCGCTCCATCCGACATATCTTCACGCTGATAACGTTCTCGTCAGCGCCGATTATCCCGGCGGAGTCCGCAATTACATTCACTTCGCTTTCCCGGACGCGATATTCATGTTTGCACAGGGCACGATCGGAAATCAGAGCTCGCGCTATCACCGCCTCGGTCAGACCTTCGAGGAAGCATGCCGCGTAGGCACGACTCTCGGAGTCGAGATCTTCCACTGTATCGGAAAGATGGAGTTCACCGACAAGCTTGACATCGGATTCAAACATACGTTTATCGATCTTCCGAGAAGAACATTTGCATCGTCCGCCGAGGCAAAGCCCGGCATGGAAAAGGCGCGCGAGCGCTTCGCATCTCTTCATGATGCCGATTATATCACCATGAGAAATGCGGAGCTCGATATGTTCGGCGCCGAGGATCTCTATTATCTCGCTCTTGAGATCGAAGACGGCAAGGCGGAGAGCGTCTATGCCGATCTTCTCCCATGCGAGATCGAGCTAATTACCCTCAACGATACTGCAATAGTCGGAACGCAGGGCGAGCTCTTTGTCGAATACGGACTTGCAATCAAGGCAAGGTCGAAGTATAAGAAAACATTCGTATTCAATCTTACGAACGGCGAGCTTCCCGGGTATGTGTATACGCCAGATGCGATCGGCGACGGCGGATACGAAGTCGGAAATTCTATATTTGCACCCGAAGCGGGTGCTGAGATCGTAAAGGCGGCGGAAAAACTGCTGAACGGTGAAGAATAATGGCTGTGCTTGATATGTTCAAACTTGACGGGCGCGTTGCGCTCGTCACCGGCGGTGCCGGAAAATTCGGCTCTCAGATGGTCCGCGCACTCTGCGAAGCGGGCGCAACTGTGTATACCGCATCGCGCCGCCTCGAGCCGAACGAGGAATTTGCGTCCGCGCTCCGCGGTGAGGGCTTCGATGTCCGTGCCGAATCCTACGATCAGAGCGATGAGGAAAGCATAAAAGCTCTTCTTGCGCGTATAGTCGAAAAGAGCGGCAAGGTCGATATCCTTGTTAATAATTCGGTGCTCCGTCCCATGCACGATTTTCACGACAGCCCCGACGCATTTCTTGAAAGCCTCAAGGTCAACGGAAGCGGACTTTTTGCGATCTCCCGCGTTTTCGGCGACCACATGGCTGAAAACAAGAGCGGAAGCATAATCAACATCGGCTCCTACATGGGATTTCTCGGCTGCGATGAAACGCTCTACGAAGAGACCCCGTGGATGAGCGGCTTCGGCGCTCCCGATTACTTCTATCATAAGGGCGGAATGAACAACCTCACCCGCTTTATCGCTTCCTACTACGGCAAATACGGCGTCCGCTGCAACTATCTTGCACTCGGCGGTCTGTTTGCAAATCAGGACCCGCGCTTTGTCGAGAGATACTCAAAGCGTACGTTTATCGGCAGAATGGCAAACAACGAGGATGTCAAGGGCATTATCGTATACCTCGCCTCCGACGCTTCGCTTTATACTACCGGCGCGACGATAGCCGTTGACGGCGGCTACAGCGCCAAATAAGGAAATCAGGTGTATCTATGGATATGAGAAAAAGCCGTGTTCTCAGACAGATGAGAAGCGGCAAGGTCGCAACTTGCGTAAAGCTTAACCTTGCGGATACGCGCGCCGCGGAGATCGCCGCAATGTGCGGATTCGACTGCGTCTGGCTCGATATGGAGCACGTGCCGAGCGACTTTTCGTTTATCGAAAACGCAATACGCGCTGCAAAAATTTACGACTGTGATACGCTTACCCGCGTTCCTCACGGATGCTACAGCGATCTTGTCAGACCGCTCGAGGCGGACTCCACCGGAATAATGGTGCCTCACCTCATGAGCCTCGAGGACGCAAAGCGCGTCGTCTACTATACGAAATTCCATCCGATCGGGCGCCGTCCGATCGATGGAGGAAATACGGACGGCAAGTTCTGCCTCGTTGACGGAAACGATTATATGAAGCAGGCGAACGAGGAACGCTTCACCATCGTGCAGATCGAGGATCCGGAGCCGCTTTCCGAGCTTGAGGAAATATGCGCGCTTCCTGGGATCGATATGCTGTTCTTCGGTCCCGCGGACTTCAGTCAGGGAATCGGAAAGCCGAATCAGTTTGACGATCCTCAGGTTAAGGAAACAAGAGAGCTTGTTGCACGCACGGCGAGAAAGCACGGCAAATTCGCAGGCACCGTCGGCGGTCCCGGCAATTTCGACGACCTTGTCAAAATGGGATATACCTTCATAAGCGTCGGCGCGGATGTCGTTGCGCTCTGGCAGTACTTCCTCGATATAACGGGAAAGATACAGGGACGCGATATCGCGGAGGTGTGACATGAAGAGTATACAGATCGGTGAAAAGAAGCTTTCCAATATGACTCTCGGCACCGTCCAGCTCGGTATGAACTACGGCATTGCGAACACGACCGGACAGCCCGCCGAAGAGGAAAGCTTTGCAATGCTCGGCGCCGCACTCAAAGGCGGAGTTTCGTCAATTGATACGGCGCGCGTCTACGGAAATTCCGAGGACGTGATCGGGCATTTCTTCAGACAGTATGACGGAGAGCTTCCGTTCATTACGACAAAGGTGCCGAAAATCGAGGGCGAGACCGAAGGCGAGATCGAGAAATTCGTCGTTTCGTCGGTGGAGACCTCGCTTGAAAAACTCGGAGTTCCCCGCGTAAACTGCGTGATGCTTCACGTCACCGCCGATATAACGGCGCATGGGGACAAAACGGCAAAAGCGCTCGAATCCCTTGTGAAGAGAGGATACACCGACCTTGTCGGAGCATCCGTCTATCTCACGAACGAGGTTGACGATATGCTGAAATCGGATGTCTATACGGCGATCCAGGTGCCGATGAGCATATTCGATCAGCGCCTGATACATTCCGGCGCGATCGACAGACTCGGCGCGCGCGGCGTTACGGTTTTTGTCCGCAGCGTATTCCTTCAGGGCATATTCTTCCTCGATCCCGATAAGATCACCGACCCGATTCTCGTTGAACAGGCAGCTCCGAGGATCCGCCTTCTCCGCGAATACGCGGAGCGTGAAGGAATCTCGGTCGCTTCGCTTGCGATCGCGTTCATACGCGACCTGCCCGGAGTTTCAAGCCTCGTGCTCGGCTCGGACACGAAAGCGCAGGTGGAACAGAACATCGGATACTTCGACGTCCCGCCGATATCCGAGAGAACCGCGGCGGACCTAAAGAGGGATTTCGCCGATGTGGATATTCCCGAAATCATGAAGGTGCTTTCGAGACCTAAAAAGTAAAGGAGAGATCGAAAATGGCAAAGGTACCGCTCGGAGATCGTGAGCTTAAAATAGGAATTCTCGGAATGACCGAGGGCAACGGACATCCGTATTCGTGGAGCGCAATGTTCAACGGATACGATCCGGAGGAGATGGCGAAGTGCCCGTTCCCGGTGATTCCGGCATATCTTTCGAATCAGCCGGAGGAGACCTTCGGTATGCCCGGCGCGCATATCACACATATATGCTGCACCGGATACGCAGAGCGCGAGGAGGCGGAAAATATCGCGCGCGCCGCGAAAATCCCGAATGTGCTTGACAATCCGCTCGATATGATCGGCGAGGTCGATGCGGTCATATGCGCGACCGACGTCGGAGACGAGCACGTTGAGCGCTGCCGCCCGTTCCTCGAGGCAGGGCTTCCGATGTTCATCGATAAGCCGCTTGTAAACAGCGAGGAGGACCTGCGCACATTCGTGAAATGGCACGATGATGGCGCGCAGTTCCTGACCTCGTCGTCCATGCGCTACTGCAAGGAATATGAGCCTTATTACGCAAATCATTACGAGCTCGGCGAGCTCATGTATATCTGCTCTCCGATGTCGAAAAAGTACGAGACCTACGGAATCCATGCGCTTGAATCGATGTACCCGCTTCTCGGACCCGGATTTGTTTCCGTGCAGAGCACAGGCACCTATGAGCGTTCGATGATGCATATACTCCATGAGGGCGGATGCGCCGTCGATATTCCGCAGGGAATCGGAATGGCGGGGGCCGGAATCCTCATGATCGGCTCGAAGGGCTCGAATTACATTCAGTGCCGCGACAGCTACTATGCGTTCAAAAAGCAGCTCGACCTTTTCGTTCATTGGCTGAGAACGGGCGAGGAGCCTTTCCCGTTTGCACAGTCCGTGGAGCTTATGAAAATGGTAGTTGCCGGACTTCGCAGCCGCAAAGAGGGCGGCCGCGTCGTAAAGCTTTCGGAAATCGATGTATAAACATTAACCGTAAAGGAGTATCCCGCCATGACCGACGCAAACTCCGCCGCCGAAGTCCTTGAAATAAAAGGACTCACGAAATCTCTCGGCGGCCGCAATATTCTCTGCGACATCAATCTGAGCGTGAATTCCGGCGAGGTTTTCGGATTCCTCGGACCGAACGGCTCGGGAAAGACGACGACCATAAAGCTTATCCTCGGACTTCTGAATATTCAGAAGGGTGAGATAAAAATATGCGGGTACGATGTCCGCCGCGACTTTGAAAAGGCAATGCGCAATGTCGGCGGAATAATCGAAAACCCCGAGATGTACAAGTATCTCACCGGACGCGAGAATCTCATGCAGTATACGCGAATGTATGATGATGTTCCTACCGAACGTATTGAGGAGGTTATAAAGACCGTCCGCCTTGAGGAAAGAATCGACGATCGGATATCGAAATATTCCCTCGGCATGAGACAGCGCCTCGGCATTGCGCAGGCAATAATTCACAAGCCGAAACTTCTCATTCTCGATGAGCCGACGAACGGACTCGACCCGTCAGGTATCAAGGAGCTGCGCGACATTTTCAAGGATCTTGCGCACAATAAGGGCTGCTCGGTCTTTGTGTCGAGCCATATGCTCGCCGAGCTTGAGCTTATGTGCGACCGCGTATGCGTCATCGACCGCGGAGTCGTCGTCGGAAACATGACTATGGACGATGTGCATTCATCGTCCGTCGGCGAAAAACTTCGCTATACCTTTGTCACGGACGACGGAGCGAAGACCGCGGAAATACTTTCGTCCGTCGGATTTGAGGCGTCGTCGGAGGGCGAAAAGACATTTGCCGATCTCTCGCACGAGGGCGCGGCGGATGCCGCATCGATGCTTACCTCGGCGGGAGTGCGTATTTACTCGATGATTCCGGAAACGAAATCCCTTGAGGATGCGTTTATGGAAATCACAAAGAACGATGCGGGAGGTGTAGGACTGTGAAAGGTATGCTCGGATTATGGAAAAACGAAAGTATCAAAATTTTCCGACCTGTCGCAAATAAGATCATCCTTATAATTGCCGTGCTGCTGATCGCGGTGCCGCCTTGCTTTACCTACATCATAAGCAGGAGCGAAAACGGCGGCTACGACGAGTATTATTATGTTCCCGATGACGATGCCGACGCGGAAGTGAAGGTGTATTTTTATGCGGAAAGAGATACTCGGGATTTCTTCCGTGATAACGAAATTTCGCAGAACAGCTGGCGGTACAGCCGCTACTGCGGCAGTTACCGCGATCTCAAAATGAAGCAGTATGCCTGCGAAGAGGTCACCTCCGGAAGGACGGACGCACAGACCGTCGCATCTCTGTTCGGCTGGCTTTTTGAAACTCCGAGCGAAACCGATGTCTATACAGAGGACGGTATGCTGCACGACGGTCCGGCTGCGGTGTCCCCTTCTTATGAAGAGATCACGGCGGATGATATTGACTTTACGAAAGAGCTTGAAAAAGCGAAAGCCGACCTTGCGGAGCTTGAGTACAACATCACCGAGCAGTCGGTGAAGGAATACGCACTGAGCCGCGCGGACAGCGCGAAAAAGACGCTCGAAGCCGCAAAGCTTCAACGTGCGGAGGCAAGCGCAAACTACGGCGACGGAAAGAATTCCGCATATCTCGGCGCCTTCAACCGCGCAAAAGCCGATGTTGAGATCGCCGAATATCAGATAAGCGCGTACAAGGCATTTGCCGAAGCGGATAAAGATGAAGAGGACTGGATGTTCTCCGAGATAGAAGGCTGTCTGCCGATGGTGTTCTCTACTCTCCGGGAATCATGCGTCGAGGACGAAAAGACGTTTATTTCGGAGGATTACGGAGACAGGACCTACGAGCAGTATAAGCGGGAATGCGAAAAAACACAGTCGCGTGCCCGCGAGGCGGCGATAACGGTTCAATACAGCCTGGATAACAAGATCCCGCTTTCCGATTACGTTCAGAATTCGACGAAGTCAACGGTGTACGGCAGCCTCGGAACTGCGGCGGCAATAACCGTTATCGTTATGATCATCATCACGGTTACGCTGATTGCCGGAGAGTATTCCAACGGAACAATACGTCTCCTTCTCATAAGACCGAAAACGAGATCAAAGATAATAATATCTAAGTTTCTCGCACTTATGACGTGCGCAATTCTCATCAGCATCGTCGGATTTGTGCTTGTGTACGGCATTTCGATCGCACTTTTCGGTGTGTCGGATGCGTTCGTTCCCGAACTCATGTATTCGTCCGGAGTGATCGAGGTACCGGCGCTTGTTTACGGCGCACTGAAGCTGATCCTTCCGCTTTTCTCGGGAATGTTTATAATATCGATTGCCTTTATGATGGCGACGGTAACGGAGAAGATCGCTGTTGCTGCTGTTCTGCCGTTCATCGTCGATATGTTCTCGGGCGTTGTGCAGACGATTGCGCTCAGCCTGATCGAAAAATTTTCATTCCTGCGCTTTACCGTGCTCCCGTATCTTAATCTCGGGAATTTGCTTGTCTCTCCCATCGATCGGTTTATTTACCGTCCGATGATCTTCAGCCCGGATGCTGCGGTATATTCCGATATAAGTCTGCTTGCGGGCGTGATAATCATAGCGCTTCATACGCTTGCAATGTACATTATCGCTCTTGCGGTATTCAGAAAGAAAGAGATCAAAAGCTGAATAAAAGGCACTTGCCCCGCAAGTGCCTTTTGAATAATACGGGCTTTTCGGAGAATCCGGACAGCCGGCAAAAAGAAAATAACTTCCGAATTCAAGGAGACAGGCATGAATTACAGTAAAGAAAACCCGTGGATAAAGAAACGCGAGCCGATTTTCTGTACATGGGATCCTACGCAGAACAGAGGCTTTTTTACCAATTTCAGCGTCAGCCGTAAAAACGATATTATGCTTTTCTCGGACGAGCAGATACGCAGCTACGTCCGTATGCTGAAAAGCTTCGGATTTACCGGAATGCAGGTCACGGACGGCTGCCTTTGCTGGCGAACGTACGGCTCTTACAAATTTGTTCATTCGCAGTTTCGCCGTTATGCGAAAGTGCTTCACGAAGAGGGCATGACGTTTACCCTTTGGGTTTGGGCGGCAAACTTCACCGGACACGGATGGAACGACCCCGATGTAAAATACCGCGCGGCAGACGGTAAAAAGGCATACGACGATCCCGAGGTTTTTGCGTCGTTTGAACGCTACTACGACATTTATGCCGAGATGGCGGACTGCACCGATCTTCTGATAGCGCACTTCAGAGACCCGGGCGAGCTTACCGATCCCGGCGACATCTTCGCTTTTACAAGACTTCTCGAAAAGAAGTTCCGCGATAGGAATCCGTCGGTTCGGATGGGCGTCGATACATGGGCGTGCGAGGACGATTTTCCGGATCGGCTTGTGAAAGCGGGATTCAGCGATTATCTTCTTCTTGAGCTTCCGTTCCTTCCGAAGTGGCGCGAGGAAGGAAAGAGAAAGCGCTTCCGTCAGGGCGTGCGAGACGCGGGGTGCAGACTCGGACTGTGGGGCTGGTATACGGTGGATTACGAGATAGATCAGCTTGCGTCAATGTATGTGAATTCCCGCGTGCTTTCGGACGTTTACAATAAGGTACGCGAACAGGGTGACGATGTGCTTGTGCCCGAATATTGGGCGGAGCTTTCGGCGTATAACGTTCTCAATCTTTTCTCACTGTACTGCAGCGCGCAGCTTATGATCGATCCCACGCGGGATCCCGATGAGCTTCTCCGCGAAATCACGGAAATGGTTTACGGCACCGAACACTGCGATACCGTGCTGAGCGCGCTCGAGCTTATACGCGATGCCCGTTCGGGTGATACATGGACGAGCTATTGGTGGACAGAGGACGGATATGTTCTCGGCGGAAACGACCCCGAGGATATAGAAAAGCGTGCGGAACAAAGTCTCGCGGAGATAAAGAAAGCCGCGCTTGACAGGAAAAATCACTCCACGATCGATCTGCCCGTCGAGCCGTATCGGATTCTTGAGCTCATGCTCCCGCATATCGATCAGATACGTCAGTATGCGCATTTTCGCTGCAAGATGGCGGAGCTTGAAAAAATATCGGCTGGGGGCGCGGGTAAAAAGCAGCTTTCCGCCGAGCTTGCACGAATCTGGCATCCGGTACCCGATTATAATACGATTATCGGACAGTTCGGACAGATCGAGGCGCGTGTGCAGGAGTTTGCGGTCAAGGATTTCTGCAGCCGCGCCGGAATCGATATCCCGCGGATCGGCTGCAGAGACGAGCTTGTGCGCCGCCGACTGATCGATTATATGATAATATGTCAGCGCGGATGCGCGGAGCCGGTATACGTCGGTGCTTCCGATTTCGGTATGGGATTTGCGTTTACCGATGTCTCCGAGCGGATCATGGATGAGCTGACCGACTGCGGAGTGCTTGTGAAAGCGGAGGACGGGAAATACTGCCTCGCAAATTACATAGACTTTATCTACGATTTCAATTGAGGATCGGCGGCGCGCCGCATCGCATGACGCGAGAACGCACCGCGCCGGAATCCGAACGGAGGAGAAAATGACGAACGAATGCGGAAAACCGCGCCTCAGATTTTCGTCGGACGGCGTGTTTCGTATGCTTATGATGTCGGACATACAGGAGTCCGCCGATTATGACCCTCGCTCGCTTGCGAGCGTGCGCAAACTGCTTGACATGGCAAATCCTGACTTCGTCATGCTCGGCGGAGATAACTGCTGCGGTCATCTGATAAAAAACACCGACGATCTGAGAAGGTTTCTCGATATATTCGCCGGAGAAATAGAAAAACGGGGGATCCCGTGGGCTCATATTTTCGGAAATCATGACCACGACTCTCCGTGCGGAGCGCTTGAACAGCAGAAGGTCTACGAAAGCTTCCCGCTTTGTCTGTCCGGGCATACGGACGGCATACACGGAACCACAAATTTTGTCCTTCCGGTGTGCGGTCATTCGGACGACAGGGTCAGATTCCATATCTGGGGGCTTGATACCAACAACAGCGTCAAAGAGCTTGACGCTATGGTTCCCGGCGGAAATATGTACGCAAAGGCTCTTCTTCCGAATAATACGCTTTCCGTCGGGAAGTGGGGATTTCTTTATTTTGATCAGCTTATGTGGTATTGGAACACCTCGTGCCTCGCGGAAAAAGAACACGGCGGAAAGATTCCCGGAATCATGTGCATGCACATAGCGCCGCACGAATTCACCATGGCGGCTGCCAATCCCGAGCCGTGCGTGAAAAGCGGAAGCTTCGGCGAAGCGCTCGGGACGTATCCTTTCAATTGCGGCATTTTTGCGGAACTGCTTCAGCGCGGAGATATACATACGCTCTCATGCGGGCATACGCATGAAAACGATTTCGAAGCGGAGTATTGCGGGATCCGACTTTGCTGGGATGCCTGCGCCGGATACGGCAGCTACGGCATCGACGCTCTGCGCGGCGGACGTGTCTTTGAAATCAGGGAAGACGATCCGTGGCATGCTGAGACATATATGATACGAACATCGGACGCGGTGTACGGAAGGACATGATTTTCGGGACAATATAAAAAGGTACGGCGGCGAGTGAATACGTTCACCTTCATCCGTACCTTTTTCAATTTTCGATTTGCTGTTCCCGTTCAGAACCGCACCGTAACGGGGTTTTCCGTGAATGATGAAAATACCGCAGTCGCATCCTTGAAATAAAATACCGCTGTGTTTCCGTCGTCCGGGTCATACATGGACTTCAGCTCGGGGTATGCTTCGAGCATGGATACCCGAGCCTCGCGGCGGTCATCCTCAACGAGCGTGCCGGAAAGACGCAGCCATTTTCCGCCCATGAAGGCGCAAAGCTCGACCTTCGGATTTGCGGCGATCTGCTTTGCAACATCCTTTCGGCGTCCGGTCTGAATGTACAGCCTGCCCTCGAAAATGTGCGCCGTTCCGAACGGTCTGACACGCGGTTGATCGCCTTCGGCGGTCGCAAGGTAATAAGTCCCCGCTTCTTTCAGAAACTTGCATACTTGCTCCATTTTGTCCTCCTTTATTTATCGCGCAGTGCGCTTGTTTTTTGCTTCGGAATATTCGTTTTCGATCCATGCCGTCAGAAGATTTACGATCCGCTGCTGCTCGCAGTCCGTGAGTGCGCGCTCCGGCTTAATTCTGTACCATTTGTAAAGGCAGCCGCGGCAGCAGCATGCACAGGCGTGCTGAGCCGTAAATACCGGGTGACCGCGCATCGGTGTCTGACGTCCGTCGTTCGGAATCACGGCAGGCGAGAGACGCAGCCTGATGAAATCCTCCGCGTGGGAGCGTATGACCGACATCCCTTTTTTATCAATATAATCAATATCGCTTTCGGAAAGATGAAAAGAAGAACGGAATTTTGAGCTTTGAAGCTTCCGCAAAGCTTCGGCTATTGTCTGCATATGAATTCCTCCGGTAAGCTTTGAACGGCCGGTCGGTATATAAAATGTTCGGATAGGCTGCGGCTTGATTTGGTAATCGCCTGATCGTACCCGCCTGTACAACGATAATTATAGCACGTTGAGAGAGGCATATCAAGAACGGAAATTCGCACCGATTGCGAAAAGAAGTAAATCCGAAAAAAGATAAAAAAGATTGAAAAAAGGTGTTGACAAGGGGAGGGAGATGTGATATAATAACAAAGCTGCCCGCGAGAGGCGGCAAGCTCCTTGAAAATTGAACAACAACAAGCACAAGAGCGAACCTGAAGAGGTAAGCTCGAGGCTCTGAAGAATTCTAAAGAATTTCAAAAGATGCTCTTAAAACAATAGAGCGGAATCAACTCTGATGTATAGCCTCTTGTGAGGATATATATACAAACATTAGAGAGTTTGATCCTGGCTCAGGATGAACGCTGGCGGCGTGCATAACACATTCAAGTCGAACGGACTTTCCGGAGCTTGCTCCGGGAAGTTAGTGGCGGACGGGTGAGTAACGCGTGAGCAACCTGCCTGTGTGAGCGGAATAACGTCCGGAAACAGACGCTAATACCGCATGACTCACGGACTTCGCATGGAGACCGTGGCAAAGATTTATCGCACACAGATGGGCTCGCGTCCGATTAGGCAGTTGGTGAGGTAACGGCTCACCAAACCGACGATCGGTAGCCGGACTGAGAGGTTGAACGGCCACA